>CANHDS010000012.1 GCA_947459465.1 Burkholderiaceae bacterium
AAAAGAAGATGCCCCTGGCATTTGAGGTGTCAGCTTTAGTCGTACGAGGCCATGATGGACAAACGGTAGCCTATCCAATTTCCGAGAACGTTCATCGCAACGGAATTTTGCATACGAGTACCGTTCCATCCCCTTCCTTGCCACCGAGTTTAACCCCCACAATCATACGTGCCAGTCAATTGATTGCACAAGAAATGGGTTATGTTGGTGTCTTGTGTGTTGAGTATTTTGTGTTGAATGATCAGACCGTGGTTGTTAACGAGATTGCTCCGCGACCCCATAATTCAGGGCATTACACGATGGATGCCTGTGTTACGAGCCAGTTTGAGCAACAGGTGCGAGCTATGGCGCGTCTACCCTTGGGTGATGTACGTTTGCTAACCAATGTCTCTATGCTCAATATCTTGGGTGATGCATGGTATAGCTCAGGGGAAATGCGAGAGCCCCCCTGGAATCAAGTGCTTGATCACCCGAGTGCTAAATTGCATTTGTATGGCAAAGCAAGCCCAAAGCTTGGGCGTAAGATGGGTCATATCAATTGCTTGGGCCATACTGCAGAGGAGGCAAAGCAAGCATGCTCCGAGGTTGCTAATCATTTAGGAATTGATCCTTAAGCTTGGTAATGGTTGAGCCGAATTTGTCTTCAGTAAATGGCGCTCTTCATGCGATCCGTGCCGGTAAACTCGTGGCTATCCCCACTGAGACGGTGTATGGTTTAGGTGCGGATGCGAGTAATAGCGAAGCGGTTCAACAAATATACGAACTCAAGGGCAGACCAGCTGATCATCCGCTCATCGTGCATGTTCAGTCACCACTTGATGAAAACAAAACAAGGGAAGAAGAATGGTTGGCTATTTTGAGTCCTTGGACTCGGCACATCCCAGAAAGCGCTCTTATTTTGATTAAGCACTTTTGGCCAGGACCTCTAACCTTGGTGTTTGAGAAAAGCAAATCAGTTTTGGATTGCGTTACTGGAGGGCAGGCTACGGTAGCAATTCGTTCGCCTGCTCATCCGCTGACCCAAGAACTATTACGTCGTTTTGGGGGCGGAATCGCTGCACCCTCCGCAAATCGCTACGGGCGTATCTCACCAACCTCAGCGGGGGATGTACAGTCTGAGTTTCCCAATCATCCTGATTTATTGATTCTGGATGGCGGGCCATGCGAGCATGGGATTGAGTCTACTATTTTGGATGTCTCTGGTGAAGGATCGCCCAAATTACTCCGTCCAGGATCAATTAGTCCGACAATGATTAAGAAAGCTACTGGGATTGATGTAGTCAGTAACTCAAGAACTGCCAAGCAGCCCCGAGTATCCGGTACCCATTTGGCGCATTATGCGCCCCATACTGCGCTGTACCTTTATTCCCAATCCGAAATTGAACTGCCGCTCGCTCAATTAATCAGTCAGTTGCCAAAAGCCCAATTGGCTGTGCTCGTTTGGGAGCAAGAACATATACATCACAGCGAAGTACTCAAAGCCTATCGGAACAATCTTACATTCATACCAATTACGATGGATCCTATATCGTTTGCACGGCAGCTCTACAGACTCTTAAGAGATCTTGATCAAGGCCAATACCAGGGTATTTTTATTCCAAATCCACCAAATACTGAGGCATGGGATGCAGTACGCGATCGGCTTCAACGCGCATCTTTTGGATCTGGACCATCCTCCAATAACCATGTGAGTAACTGATCGTGAACCTCTTGGCCCCGATTGGCTTTGGGATCATTGATGAATGAGGTCACCGCATAGATTCGGCCTGATTTACTAAATACGTAACCAGAGATAGTACGCACATTATTCAGAGAGCCTGTTTTGATACGAGCCTCTGGCTTTTTCTTCAGATGTAAAAACTTGCGAAGTTGATTAATCAAGCGGTTTCGCATGGTTCCCTCTGATCCTGCAGCTGGCAAGGTACTAGTAAAGGTCTCTGCAATCGGTAAATTTTGAGCTGCAATCAAGAGACTATTGAGATTCCGTGCGGAGATTGCTTCGTTACGCGATAGGCCCGAACCGTTTTCAATGACCAGTTCAGGAAAATCTAATCCGCGTTGATTAAGCCATGCCTGAACTACACCTTTAGCTAACTCAATATCAGCAGGCTTACCAATTTTTTCAAGGGCTAGAGTTAAAAAAACTTGTCGAGCCATTACGTTATTTGAGAACTTATTAATGTCCTCAGCGGCATCTAATAGACTTAAGCCCTCAATGCTCAATAGAGGGCGGGCATATACGGGAACTGATCCTGCTTGGCCGCGAGGTGGCCGAACCCAAAGACCCCCGGCATCCTCCCATGCTGCTGTAAATCCAAGGGTAAGAAAGGTATCGGGATCAAACTTAACTACGTTATATGTAACCCCCCGACAATTTTGAGGAAGCTCCCCAGTAAAAATAGCTTGCCATTGGATTGTCGATTTATTTTTTACTTGAGAGGCCCCAACTTCCAATGGGTTAGGAACAATTTCAAGACGCAGATTACGTTTTGCTCCATCGCATGGAGCGGAGCTCATGATAATGTCATTTTGGATCGAAAATCGCGCTAGCTTCGGGGTATAGCTAATTTGAAAGCCATCGTTATTTTTATTCGGATTAATCTGAAAAGATAAAGTACGAAATGCGAATAACAAAGGATCTGGCGGAACGTTATAGGCACGTAAGGTTTCGCCATCGATCGTGAGCTCTTCCATGACCTGCTTGGTATATGCACTGCGATCAAAGATTAAATTACCATCAATACGTTGTATACCAAGAGCGCGTAATTGTTTTGTTAAGCGATCAAGCTCTTCTGGAATCCATTTGGGATCGCCATGACCCACAAAATAAATATTTCCTTTTAAAGTGCCGTTTTTGATCGCACCATCAGTGAAGAGTTCGGTTTTCCATCGGTACTTTGGCCCTAAAACATCTAAGGCAACCAACGTGGTAAGTAATTTGATGGTCGAGGCTGGATTCATTGCCACTTCATCGCGCCAATTCAAGATCGAGCGTGATTGCGGTTTTGGATTAGCCGCCGAAGGAATTTCAGTAACAGCAACACTGATTGATTCTTTTGGGATACCACTGCGCTTGATGGCCTGTTCGACACCAATAGGAAATGATGATTGCGCTGCAGCACCATGACCAAACAAAAGAGGGCAGCAAATAAGTGCTAGTACTAACCCTAGATATTCACTCCAAATGAAGTGATTCGATCGAGCAAGATTGCTAAATTGCATTATTTTTCTAGTTTTGTCTAAAAGTATTTACAGATTTTCGCTATATCTTTGCTAGGATAAACGTGGAGATCCAATTTAGCCAATATATGGCAAAACGCTCCGCGACGAGTAACACCTGAATAAAGGAAATAGATCATGACAAAAGCAGACTTAGTGGATGTGATTGCAGATGGAGCGGATTTAAGCAAAACCAAAGCAGAGGAGGTACTTAATTTAGCTCTCGATGCAATTAAGGCGAGTGTAGCTAAGGGTAATACGATGCAATTGGTAGGTTTTGGTAGCTTTTCAATGGGCTCTCGCGCTGCGCGAATGGGACGCAACCCAAAGACTGGTGAAGCGATCAAGATTGCAGCTTCTAAGACCGTTAAATTTTCTGCTGGAAAGTCATTTAAAGACGCAGTCAATAAGCGCTAGTCCTCGTTTTGGGGATGCCTAGGTTAATGGATCCGCTTCATTTCTTAATTAAGCATATGAATCTTTTTATCTAGGCGATGATTGCTAGCAGTAAGACTTTCTTGGAACGATTGTATAAGGCTCAGTGGTTCAGCACCGGACTGTTCTAAAAGAACACATTGATCATAGAGTAATTGATCTTCACTTAGCAAAGCACCTCCCTTTATCTTATGGATCAGGCTCATGAGGGAGTGCAGATCAATTTTCTCCTCGAGTAATGCTAAGGTTTCAAGTTGAACCTTTAAAACCTCTTCCAAAATCAAAGAATTCATTTTTAAAGAGGGAATAGTCGGCTTAACTAAGATATTTGTAGGGCGCCGATGTAAATGCTTTAATAATTCAGCTTCAAGGCATTCCAAGCGGATTGGCTTAATCAAAACACCATTCATACCAGATTGAATCAGCTCATTCTGTGAGGTCTGGGCATAGATATCCGCAGTAATGCCGATAATCACCATATTTTGATGACCCATGGATCGAATCTTGCGGGCCAAATCTGTTCCATGAATCCCAGGCATTGAGTGATCAGTCAGAATAATGTCATAGATATTCTTATTCAGCTGTTCAAGCGCTTCGTCACCATTGGCACACTGGTCAACACGAACACCGAGTGTTTGTAATTGTAAGAACAAGATGTGTCGACTAGCTGGATGATCTTCGACAATTAGCGCATGAATATCCTCAAATGAAGAGTGTCCTAATGGATTTGGAGAGCGTTGACTATTCTCAATGGGGTGACAGGTCCTAGAAAAAGCTACAACAAAATGAATGCTTGTTCCTAGGTTGGTCGCACTCTCAATCAATAACTTACTCTGCATTAATCCAATCAGGTGATTGGTAATACTCAATCCAAGTCCAGTACTTGAGACAGATTCATTATTCGAAGATAAGTGCGAACGAATTTGTTCAAAGGGCATTTGTACCCGTTCAATATCAGCGTTTGCCATTCCAATGCCTTGGTCAACAACCCGAAACTCTAACAATTGGCCGGCATGATCATTAGCTAATATCCGAACCTCAAAAAATACGAAACCTTCTTCGGTAAATTTAATGGCATTACTTAGCAGATTATGAAGAATTTGTCGAATGCGTAACGGATCAAGCAGTAATACATCAGCAATGTTTGGATCAATAAAGCTAGCCAGATGAAGCCCTTTATTCTTGGCATACACAAAAAAGGTCTGATGAATCTCAGAAAGAATTTGTTTTAAATCGACTGGCTCATGCTCTACGGTAAATTTACCCGCTTCAATTTTTGCCATATCAAGAACTTGATTAAGCATGCCCAATAATGACGCTGCTGATGTATGAGCGCTTTGTAACAGCTCGCGTTGATGGTGATTCAATGCACTATTCTTTAGGAGGAGTTCCTGAGCCCCGATTACCGCATTCATTGGTGTACGAATCTCATGGCTAACAGTTGCTAAGAATGCAGACTTAGCATCGCTGGCATCTTTTGCTTCTTGAGCAATACTCAATAGATCAGCCTCCGTTTTTGACTGTCTCTTGCGTTGCCAAAGATAGTGACCAATCAGAAATGCGATTAATCCAGAGGAGCTGGCAAAACCAAGCCAGAGCCAATTTTCTAAATACTGCGATCGATTAGGTGCTAGGAATGGAATGGCTAAAAGATCACCCATAAAAAGCGGATCTGCTGCTCGCAACGACTTTTGCACAATGGAGCCAAAGATATGATCATGATCAGCGATCAGCCATCGATACGCAAAAGGCTGATGGCCTAGAGGCCGAATTTCAATCTCTTGAAGGTTGAGTTGCTCGCTAAGATGAATCGCTAGGCGCAGTGGTATTACCGCAAAATGAGCTTCACCGTTGAGTAACTTTTGAATAATTAACTCTGGTGTATTCAGTTGACGGCTTTGATTGACTGGCTCCGAAAAGTCATAACCACGATCAAAAAAGACTGTTTTTTGAATATCGGGATTAAATGGAAGTTTTCTATTGGAATGCGTTGAAAGTACTACATCCTGCCCCCAAAAGATTGGCTCGGTGAGTTGCCCTGGAACCGCAGATATAAGATCCCGATTCGGATCAATAACAAAACTTACCTCACCATGACGAATTTGGTGGATACCAGCTTCTTCAGATTTGCGCCACTTTGGTGAAAATTCTAGGCCCGAACAATCTTTTAATTTTGATAGCAGTTTAGGATAAATACCGTTATCCCAGTACGGACGATATTTTTCATGAATACTAAATTGAACCACTGGGTGTGCTTTAATCCACCCTTGTTCTGCTTGGGTAAATTGAGGAAATCCTCCGTGAGCGTGCACACATTGGAAACAAAGCGCGATGCTTAGACCAAATAGCCACTCTAACAAAGAATGCATCGCGCCTCGTTCCAATTCTAGCCCTCAATGATGTGGTTGTTACGGCAAAAAAGAACCAGATCGGCAATATTAGAAATACCCAACTTATCGAATAAGCGATGCTTGTAGGTAGCAACTGTTTTGCTACTTATGTTGAGATGATCGGATATCTCTGAATTAGACTTTCCTTTGCCGAGGTACTTCATCACTTGTAACTCCCGATCAGAAATAGATGCCATTTTTTCACTATCGGATAGAGCTGCATGACCATTGCGCCCCGTTGAAAAGAAGGTATATCCTTGAGAAACTGCAACGCATGCTGCCAGAATAATATTGGCGCTCGCAGTTTTATTCACAAAGCCATGAGCGCCTAACGAGCGAACTCGACCACCATACACTTGCTCATCGAGACTAGATAGGATAAGGATACGAATGTTGGGATAAGAGATCCCAATCTTTCGGATGACATCAAAGCCATCAGTTTTGGGCATGTCTAAATCCAGAATCACAATATCGGGTTGGACATTTTTTAAAACACTGAGGCACTCTTCACCGCTTTGGGCTTGGGCCACCACCTCAAATGGCACTTGGTTTAATAGCATGGATTTCAAGGCCATCAACATGGCGGGATGATCATCAATCAACATCACTTTATTACGCATTACAGGTCTCCTTGTGGTTAAAGTTATTTTGATGTTTGAATAGAAAAAAGTGCTTTGCCAATACGACTATCTTGAATATGAATAATCTGATGTCGATTGACAGGTGAGAGCATCAGACTGCCATAGCAATAATCAATGCCGAGTTGATAGGCAAGTTCGTTATCACGGACAAAGGTCACGTTACTAAAATAAGTTTTGCAAGACCATTTCTTAAATAAATGGATTTGGTCGATGAGTTGAGTTCCGGTCAATGAGTTTGTCTCGCGGATATGAGAAACATCAAAGTGAACGGCCTCAAACTGAAACTGGCTAATTAACTTGATCGTATTGGGGTTTCCATCAAATTGAAGAGCATGAAATAGCACCCCTAAACGTCTTAGCTTGGTCATGGCGACAATCAGCTCATTATCGATTTCTTGGTGATTCGTAAAGCCAATATTGATTAGGCCAAGCGGTAGTCTGGAATTTAAGATCAGATCACATAAGCCATCAAGGCATGCAGTAATCTTTAGATCTGACACTTTGATTGGAAGAATCAGGGGGATGATGCGATTACTACATTGCCAGTACTGAATTGCATCAATACCTTCCATGCAGTAGCGCAAAACTTCAGATGAGTTTGCGGTTAATAGGGGTCGAAATAAAACCCCCTTTAGGGCACTTCCGGAGCGATTGAAAATGGGTTCAAAATCAATCCCTCGATAGGCGAATTGGTCGATGGGGTATTTGGCTGTGTGAGTTACCAGTTGCTCGGTATTTTTTGGATTTTCCCAATACGGCTGTTCAATGTCGCGTAGCTCACGGAAGGGCTTGTTCTTCCATGCCATAACCAAGTTATAAAGCCGTGATTTTGGGCTCATGATCTTCTCCAATCGAATATCAACGAGTCTATGCATGCCAGGTGTTTTAAGTAAGGGCATAAAGATGATTTATGTGTAGGAAATTTCCTACTGTTGGTGAACTAAGGTATTCATCAGCCAAAACCCAGGTTCGGCTTTTAGAGCGTGGGCCCTTGAAAACACGGAATGAAGACCTATATAATCAGCACTCGCTACACCAGAGTGCTAACAATGATTATAAATTACTTCATTTCAATGAAAATATTTATATAAATCATATAGTTAGCATGATGTGCAGAGATAATAAGGCAGCATATTTTATTAGTTAATACTTACTAACATAGGAGAGGGAATGAATTTACGTCCTTTACATGATCGCGTGATTATTAAGCGCTTAGATCAAGAAACAAAAACAGCCTCTGGAATCGTGATTCCAGATAACGCAGCAGAAAAGCCCGATCAAGGCGAGGTGTTAGCCGTTGGTCCTGGAAAGCGGGATGACAGTGGCAAATTAAATGCCCCCGATGTCAAAGTTGGTGACCGCGTTCTATTTGGAAAGTATGCAGGTCAGACCGTAAAAGTTGATGGCGACGAGCTTCTTGTCATGCGCGAAGAAGACATCATGGCCGTTGTTCAGAAGTAATTAGGTACCTAGAAAGGAATTTAATCATGGCAGCAAAAGATGTAGTGTTTGGCGATAACGCCCGCGTCAAGATGGTAGAGGGTGTCAACATCCTCGCAAATGCAGTGAAAGTAACTCTTGGCCCGAAAGGTCGTAATGTAGTGATCGAGCGCTCCTTTGGTGGCCCTACCATTACCAAAGACGGTGTCTCAGTCGCTAAAGAGATTGAGCTCAAAGACAAGCTCCAGAACATGGGTGCCCAGATGGTCAAAGAGGTTGCCTCCAAGACCGCAGATATCGCGGGTGACGGAACAACAACTGCAACCGTATTGGCTCAATCGATTGTTCGTGAAGGTATGAAGTATGTGGTTGCTGGCCACAATCCTATGGACCTCAAGCGTGGGATCGATAAAGCTGTAACCGCCGCGATTGAAGAGCTCAAAAAAATCAGCAAGCCTTGCACCACCACTAAAGAAATTGCACAAGTTGGTTCGATTTCAGCAAACAGCGATGAGAGCATCGGTAAGCGTATCGCTGAAGCGATGGAGAAGGTTGGCAAAGAAGGCGTCATTACCGTTGAAGACGGTAAGTCCCTCGAGGATGAGTTGGAAGTGGTAGAGGGTATGCAGTTTGATCGCGGCTATTTGTCCCCATATTTCATCAATCAGCCTGAGAAACAAACCGCTGTATTGGAGAGTCCTTATATTCTCTTGTTTGATAAGAAGATCAGCAATATCCGTGATCTTTTGCCAGTTCTCGAGCAAGTTGCTAAGTCGGGTCGTCCCTTGATGATTGTTGCTGAAGATGTTGAGGGCGAAGCCTTGGCAACTTTGGTAGTGAATAACATTCGTGGCATCCTAAAGACCTGTGCTGTGAAGGCGCCTGGTTTTGGTGATCGTCGTAAAGCGATGTTGGTAGACATTGCAATCTTGACCGGTGGCCAAGTGATTGCCGAGGAAGTTGGTTTAACCCTCGAGAAGACGACTCTTGAGCATCTTGGTCAAGCAAAACGTGTTGAGATTGGTAAAGAGAACACTACCATTATTGATGGTGCAGGCGATGCAAAATCGATCGAAGCGCGCGTTAAAAATATTCGGGTACAGATCGACGAAGCTACCAGCGATTATGACCGCGAGAAATTGCAAGAGCGCGTAGCCAAGCTTGCTGGCGGCGTTGCTGTAATTCGCGTTGGTGCTGCAACCGAAGTGGAAATGAAAGAGAAGAAAGCGCGTGTTGACGATGCATTACATGCAACCCGTGCAGCCGTTGAAGAGGGTATTGTTCCTGGTGGCGGTGTAGCACTCATTCGTGCGAAGCAGGGTATTGCTGGTCTCAAAGGCGACAATCCTGATCAAAACGCTGGTATTAGCATCGTTTTGCGTGCGATGGAAGAGCCACTCCGAATCATCGTTTCTAATGCAGGTGATGAGGCAAGCGTAGTGGTGAACTCAGTAGCAGCCGGCAAAGGCAATCATGGTTACAACGCTGCTACTGGCGAGTATGGTGATCTCGTTGCACAAGGTGTGATTGATCCAACCAAGGTTACTAAAACTGCATTGGTCAATGCCGCATCCGTTGCTGCACTATTACTGACTACCGACTGCGCGATTGCAGAATCTCCAAAAGAGGAATCTGCAGGTGGCGGTATGCCAGGCGGCATGGGTGGTATGGGCGGTATGGGTGGTATGGACGGAATGATGTAACAAGACTTCGGTCCAAAACAAAGGGCAGCCTAGGCTGCCCTTTTTATTACCTATTGGATTGATCAATCAACTGCTTTGACCATATCCTCAACCACCTTCTTCGCATCACCAAAGACCATCATGGTCTTATCCATGTAGAAGAGTTCGTAATTCTCGGACTGTTGCCCTTCGGGCTTTAGCGGGTTATTCAGTGCTTTTCCTATTCCTGTTTAAAGTAATCAAAAATCTTCCTAGCTAAA
>CANHDS010000013.1 GCA_947459465.1 Burkholderiaceae bacterium
GCAGAACAAAACCCATCTGCGCAATCGCTGAATATGCCAACATCCGCTTGATATTGGTTTGGGCGATCGCCGTGATATTGCCAATCACTAGGGACAGAACCGCAAGAATCATTAACATCGGCTGCCAATCAGAGATCAGCGGTAATAAGGTATTGATCAGCAGACGGAATAAGAGAGCAAAGGCAGCTAGCTTTGGAGCTGCCGCAATCAATAAGGTGACCGCAGTCGGAGCGCCTTGATAAACATCGGGCACCCACATATGAAATGGCACCACACCAAACTTAAAGGCAACGCCAGCCACAATAAAGACCAGACCAAACGCCATGATGAGGTGATTAATGCGGGGATCTAGGAGTGAGCGCAAGATCTCTAGAAGATCCAGGGATCCGGTCACACCATAAATCATCGACATACCGTAGAGCAAGAATCCCGATGCCAAAGCACCTAATACAAAGTACTTAATCGCTGCTTCTGAGGATAGACCACTGGTATGACGCATCGCCACTAAGCCATAGGTCGATAAAGCCATCAACTCAAGACCGAGGTACAGGGTGATGAGATTGGAGGCAGAAATTAAGACCAATTGCCCCAACAGAGCAAATAAGGTAAGAACAATGAAGTCAGGTCGGAAGAGCCCCCGGTCGATCAAGTATTGCTTAGAGTAAATCAAGCTAATAAGTAAAGCGAAGCAGCATCCAGCCTTCAGCAAATTGGCAATCGGATCAGACTGGAACAAACCAGCCATGGCAAAGTATGGCAAATCAACCGTTCTGGTCAAAAAAGTAATCCCCAAGCCGATTAAGAGCAAGCAGGAACAAAAATATACGAACGATGCTGCGCGCGGCGCATGAAATACATCATTCGCTTCACTCCCCTTCTTCTCTTTAATGAAGGCGCTGGTTAAGAGCAAATCGCTGGCAACAAACGCCAGGACAATTTCAGGAGCAATGGCAATCAGGTAAAAAGTATCCATGCAATAACCTTACTCAAAGTTTGCTAATCGCGACATGTTCGAGCAACTGCATCACTGCCGGATGAATAATGTCGGTAAAGGGTTTGGGATACACGCCCATGCCAATCACGCAGAGCGACAGAATAATGAACATAAAAAACTCGCGGCCGTTAAGATCCTCAAGCTTCTCGACCTCTGGATTGGTGATCGCACCAAAGATCACGCGCTTAACCATCCATAAGGAATAGGCAGCGCCGAGTATTAATGCAGTTGCTGACAGTAGACCAATCATGAAGTCATAATCAACGGCAGCCAAAATCACCATAAACTCACCCACAAAGCCTGAAGTGGCCGGTAAACCGCAATTGGCCATCGCCATCAGAACCATGAATGCCGAGAACTTTGGCATGCGATGCACTACACCGCCGTAATCAGCAATCTTGCGGGTATGCATGCGATCGTACAAGACGCCAATAGCCAAGAACATCGCGCCCGATACAAATCCATGCGAGATCATTTGAACAATGCCGCCTTCAATACCGAGAGGACTGAAGATAAAGAAACCGAGGGTCACAAAACCCATATGCGCGATCGACGAGTACGCCACCAACTTCTTCATATCTTGCTGAACCAGTGCCACTAAACCAACGTAGATCACCGCCACTAGCGATAAGAAAATAATGATCGGTCCTAACAGGATGCTGGCATCTGGGGCAATCGGCAACGAAAAACGCAAGAATCCATAGGCACCAAGCTTCAACATAATGGCTGCTAGCACCACCGAACCACCGGTCGGCGCCTCCACGTGAACATCGGGCAACCAAGTATGCAAAGGCCACATCGGCACCTTCACGGCAAAGGCCATGAAGAAGGCAATAAAGATCAGTACCTGCTCCACAATATCCAACTTCGTCCGATGCCAGGTCAGTAAATCAAAGGTATTGGTCAGGTTATAGAGATACAAAATGGCAACTAGGGCCAACAACGATCCCAACAGGGTATAGAGGAAGAACTTAAATGCCGCATAGATACGGTTTTGCCCACCCCATACTCCGATGATGATGTACATTGGAATGAGTGTGGCCTCAAAGAAGATGTAAAACAGCAGACCATCAAGCGCTGAGAACACCCCAATCATGAGGCCCGACAAAATCATGAACGCCGCATAGTATTGCGAGGCCTTTTCAGTAATCACCTCCCAAGCAGCGATCACGACAAAGATATTGATAAAAGCGGTCAACACCACAAACCACACCGAGATACCATCAACGCCAAGGTGATAGTTAATGTCGTAGCGTGGAATCCAGCTGTGCTTTTCTACAAACTGCATGCCAGCATTGGCAACATCAAAGTTGGTGATTAGGGGTAAGGTAGCAATAAAGCTCAAAATGGCCCCAAACAAGGCCAAATACTTCACGCCAGCGGATGGACGCTCAGAGCCATAGACCAAAATCATCAGGCCAAAAACAATCGGAATCCAAATCGCGTAAGAAAGAATCATGACCAGGTGTACTTAGTAAGCAATATAAATATGGGTATACAAAATCCAGGCCGTTAAGCCAATTAAACCAACGATCATGGCAAAGGCGTAGTGATAGAGATAACCCGACTGCAAATGACGGATCACCCCAGAGAATTTACCAACCAAGTGAGCACTGCCGTTGACTACAAAACCATCAATCACCCGTTGATCGCCCTGCTTCCATAAGCCACCACCAATCAGTAGTGCGCCTTTAGCAAAAATCCATTGGTTCAAATCATCGAGGTAATACTTGTTATCTAACAAAGTCTTGATTGGAGCAAAGGTCTTGGCGATTTTCTCGGGCAAGGATGTGGCCCACAAATAGCAGATGGCTGCCACCAACACCCCCAGAACCAATAACATGAATACAGGGGTCGTAAAGCCATGCAAGGCCATCGCCACTGGTCCATGGAAATGGGATGCAAAGGTTGCGAGTGCAGGATGCCTAGCCTCATCAATAAAGATGGCGTCCCCAAAGAAGCTGCCAAACAACATCGGATCAATGGTGTAGTAACCGATAATCACTGAGGGGATTGCTAAGGCGATCAGGGGTAATGTAATGACCCATGGTGACTCATGGGGCTTCTCGCCCGGTGCAACACCATGATGATGCTCATCGTGTGCATCGTGCGAATGGTGATGGTCATGATCATGACCAAAACGCTCCTTGCCATGGAACACATAGAAGTAGAGGCGGAAGGAATACAGCGCGGTTACAAAGACGCTCGCCATCACCGCAAAGTATGCAAAGCCTGATCCAGGAATGGTACTCGCTGCCACCGCCTCAATAATTGAGTCTTTGGAGTAAAAGCCCGAGAAAAATGGTGTGCCAATCAATGCCAAGGAACCAATCAACATCATCAAACAAGTAATTGGCATGTACTTCCAAAGACCGCCCATCTTGCGCATGTCCTGCTCGTGATGCATACCGATAATCACACTACCCGCACCTAAGAATAGTAAGGCTTTAAAAAAGGCATGGGTCATTAAGTGGAAGATGGCAATCGGATAAGCAGACACCCCGAGTGCAACGGTCATATAGCCTAATTGCGAGAGCGTTGAATATGCCACCACGCGCTTGATATCGGTTTGCACGATTCCCAAAAATCCCATGAAGAGAGCAGTAATGGAACCCATCACTAAAATGAAGCTCAAGGCAACATCGGAGAGCTCAAATAATGGTGACATCCGGGTCACCATAAAAATACCTGCGGTTACCATGGTCGCCGCATGAATCAACGCGGAAATGGGGGTTGGGCCCTCCATCGAGTCCGGTAACCAGACATGCAATGGGAACTGGGCGGACTTACCCATTGCTCCAATAAAAAGGCAGATACAGGCAGCGGTGACCAAGTTCCAGTTGGTGCCTGGTACGGTTTGAGCTGCTAAGACAGTATTTTGGGCAAAGATATCTGCGTAGTTCATCGAGCCAGTAGCTGCTAGCAACAAGCCAATTCCCAAGATAAAACCAAAGTCACCGACACGGTTGACCAAGAAGGCTTTCATATTGGCAAAAATTGCGGTGGGACGGTCGTAATAAAAACCGATCAATAAATACGACACAACACCAACCGCCTCCCAGCCAAAGAACAGCTGCAGCATATTGTTGCTCATGACCAGCATCAGCATCGCAAAGGTAAACAGCGAGATATACGCAAAGAAGCGGTTATAGCCCTCCTCGCCTGCCATATACCCAATGGTATAGATGTGGACCATCAGGGAGACGAAGGTCACCACCACCATCATCACGGCGGTCAATGGATCAATCAGAAAACCAATATCAAAACTCAACTCTCCAATCTTCATCCAGGTATAGACACTGCCATCGAAGTAATAGCCGTTCATCACTTCATATAAAACCCAGCATGACAGCAAAAGAGAAATTGCGACCCCAAGAATCGTGATCGATTGCGATGCTACCTGGCCAATCCGATTACCAAAGAACTTGGTGCCCAATAGACCAGCAAAGGCTGCTCCCACTAGGGGGGCTAGTGGAATCGCACAAAGATGGGCAGTAGTTAAAGCAGTGGTCATATCAACTAGCCTTTGAGATGATCGAGATCTTCAGTATTAATCGTGTCAACCTTACGGAAGAGAACCACTAAGATCGCCAATCCAATCGCAGCCTCCGCAGCAGCTACGGTCAGAATGAAAAATACAAACACTTGACCGGCCATATCGCCTAAGTAATGGGAGAACGCTACAAAGTTCATATTGACAGCAAGTAGCATTAGTTCGATTGCCATCAAAAGGATGATGATGTTGCGCCGATTTAGAAATATGCCAACAACACTGATCGCAAACAAAATCGCGCCAAGCACTAAATAATGAGCAAGTGTGATGGTCATGTTTGATCACCTGGGTTCGTTCGGGACTTAAGGTCTTGCTTGGCATCACGCTCAGCATCCATCGAGACAATCCGCATCCGATCTTTAGCGGAGACCGCAACCTGGTCTGCAATATTTTGACCCTTGACGTCCTTGCGTTTGCGCAGGGTAAGGGCTACGGCTGCAACAATGGTAACCAGTAAGACAATGCCGGCAACCTCAAAGGCGTAGACATATTCGGTAAACATTAAGTAACCAAGAGCTTGTGTGTTATTTGCCGCCACTACGTCTGGTAAGACATTGACCGGTGCAGTAGTGCCAATAAAGCCGCGAATCAACACGATAGAAAGTTGCAAAATAATCACTACACCAATCAACATGGCAAGCGGTAGATACTTTTTAAAGTCCCGTCGCAGGTGCGCGAGATCAAGATCAAGCATCATCACCACGAACAAGAACAGCACCATCACCGCGCCGACGTAGACCAGAATCAGAATCAAGCTTAAGAACTCAGCCTTGAGCAACATCCAGATGCCCGAGGCGCTAAAAAACGCCAAAACCAAGAACAAGGCTGCGTGGACAGGATTAGGGACGGTAATGACCCGTAATGCAGAAATCACCAAGAGCGCCGCAAAGGCATAAAAAAACACAGAAAAGATTAAGGCGGGATCAAAAGTCATAAATCAATCAACGGTATGGGGCATCCGCCTCGCGGTTGGCTGCAATTTGTTTTTCGTATTCATCACCGACTGCCAGCAACATCTCTTTTGTGAAATACAGATCACCGCGCTTATCGCCGAAGTACTCAAAAATATTGGTTTCCACAATCGCATCGACTGGGCAGGCCTCTTCACAATAGCCACAGAAAATACATTTAGTCAGATCAATGTCATAACGTGTTGTTCTACGAGTACCGTCCTCACGCTGATCGGACTCGATTGAAATCGCTAGAGCCGGGCAAACTGCCTCACACAACTTACACGCAATGCAGCGCTCTTCCCCATTGGGATAGCGGCGCAGGGCATGCAAACCCCGAAAACGGGGCGATAGCGGCGTCTTCTCCTCCGGATACTGAATCGTAATCTTCGGCTTAAATAAGTAACGCCCAGTAATTGACATTCCTTTCAGAACATCTTTCAGCATTAAGCTATTCAGAAACTGGGAGGCGCGCTTGAACATAGTGATTAGCTCCAAATGTTCCAGGGGGACAAAATCCAAGCCCCAATTAACAACACCCAAACTACGGTTAACGGAATAAAGATCTTCCAGCCCAAACGCATAATTTGGTCATAGCGATATCGTGGTAACGAGGCCCTTAGCCAAATAAAGCAAGAGAGTACAAAAAAGATCTTGGCAAATAGCCAAAAGAATCCTGGAATATCGCGCAAGATTGGTAAATCGAGGATCGGCAACCAACCACCTAAGAACATAATCGAGGTTAAGGCGGCAATCAGAATCATATTGGCGTATTCGGCCAAGAAAAATAGTGCGAAGGCCATTCCGGAGTACTCAACCATATGACCTGCAACGATCTCGGACTCCCCTTCAACGACGTCAAATGGGTGGCGATTGGTTTCCGCAACCCCAGAGATGAAATAAATCAAAAACATGGGTAATAAGGGCAGCCAGTTCCATGAAAGGAAGTTCAAACCCATATCAGCAAAGATGCCAACTTCTTGGGAGCGCACGATGTTACTCAAATTTAAGGAGCCGGCCACCATCAATACGGTGACCAAGGCCAAGCCCATGGCAATCTCATAAGAAATCATTTGGGCCGAGGCGCGCATCGCCCCCAAAAATGGATACTTCGAGTTTGAGGCCCAGCCTGCCAAGATCACTCCATACACACCCACTGAGGTAATGGCCATGACATAGAGAAGGCCTGCGTTCACGTCGGCTAAAACTAACTCAGCCTGAAATGGCACTACTGCCCAAGCGGCTAGCGCTGGGGTCAACACCATGAGTGGAGCAATGATATAGAGCGTATGACTAGCCCTCGTTGGAGAGATGATCTCCTTCATCAGAAGCTTTAATGCATCTGCAATCGGTTGGAATAAACCGAGGGGACCAACACGATTAGGGCCTAAACGGATATGCATCCAACCAATCAGCTTACGCTCCCACAGCGTGAGGTAAGCAACAGCACCAAAGATCGGTAGTACGATGATTAGGATCTTCACTAAGTTCCAAACCAAAGGCCAGAACGAACCGAACAGTTGTTCACCGTGGCTGGTCATGATATCGATCCAGTTACTCATACGAACCTTAAGCGCTCACCGTTAATTTAGAAAGGCTTACCTCGCCAAACATCGAAGCTAACTTGCCAGCTAACTCAGTGGCCGTTGAAATCCGCACCACACCATCAGCTAAGTCCGGCTGCAACAAAACACCTGCTTCGACTGTAAGGCCACTTTGCGTCAGCACAACACGATCACCGGTCTGCAAACTAAGTTGAGTCCAAAGGGTCTGCCCTACTCCAACCATCGTCGCATCTTTTGCATCGCGGGTGCGTTGTAATGCAGGAGCCCGTCGCACAATCGCATCACTGGAATAAATTGGTTGATCGGCAAGGCGCTCGAGTGCCGCAGAAATCTGAACCCGTTCTTGAATTTCTCGGGTGGCTGTAAAACGATTGTTCAGTTGCTCCTGCACAGGCTTCGCAAACGCATCGGCATAGACCTCTTCTGGGAGGTTATACAAAAAGTCCTCTAGGTTCAGAAGACTCCCAAGTGCGCGGAGTACCTTCCACGCTGGTCTTGCATCGGCCAAAGGTCGAACTGAAGGCTGGATCGTTTGCACCTGCCCTGCCATGTTCACAAAACTTCCAATGGACTCGGTATAAGGCGTGATTGGCAAAATTACATCCGCTAACTCAAGCAAATCGGGGCTCGTATAGGCGCTCATCGCAATCACGGTATCCGCGGCTTGCAAAGCAGTGCGAGTTTGCTGCGGATTGGGGAGATCATTGAGCGGCTCGACGTGTAACATCACATACGCGCGCGCCCTGCTTTGGAATACGGTATCAATACTGCCCTGATTACCCTGTGTTGCCCCAACCATCTGTGCCCCAACTGAATTTCCGCCTTCGCATAAGAACCCAAAGGTGCATCCCGAATGCTCAGCAATAAACTCTGCGAGTGCATGCAAATCAGAGGCGTTGGGATGGGCAAGCGCCAACGATCCCAAGAAAATAGCTTGTGGCTCAGGACTCTCGAGTTTGGTATTGCTAAGCAATTGATCCGCAATCGCTTGCGCTTCACGAGAAACGCTCTTCACCGAGAGGCCAGTTGGAGACTGAACAGATTTTGCTTGCGCAATTGCTTGGGCAATTTGCCCCAATTGATCTACCCATTGACTGGGCTTCGTTTTTAGATGCGCGGCAATCGGCATCAACCAATCGTTACCACCAGCATCCAGTCGATAGACCTTAAGGCCCTGCTTGGTCGCCGTACGAATCCGAGCGGCGATCAGCGGTAGATCTTTGCGTAAATGGCTACCAATCACCAAAACACGTTTGAGTTCGCTCAACTTAGCAATTGGCATACCTAACCAAGGTAGCGCTGCCGCTCCACGGGTGTCGGTTTGGCGCAAGCGCGTCTCAATTTGATGACTTCCCAATCCACGCATCACCTTTTGTAAGAGATACAGCTCTTCCGCACTCGCGATAGGATGAGCAATTGCAGCAAGCGCTTGACTGCCATGTTGCTTTTGAATATCACTTAACGAATGGACCACATAATCAAGGGCGGACTGCCAATCGGTCTCCAACCACTGCCCATTTTGTTTCACCATCGGAGTAGTTAAACGATCGGGACTATTTAAGCCTTCGTATGCAAAGCGATCGCGGTCACTAATCCAGCACTCATTGATCGCCTCGTTCTCGAGCGCGACAACCCGCATCACATGATTAGCCTTCGTTTGTACCGTGGTATTTGCGCCGACGGCATCATGCGGACTGATCGAGCGCTTACGAACTAACTCCCAGGTGCGCGCGGCATACCGAAATGGCTTACTGGTCAAGGCACCTACCGGACAGATATCAATCATGTTGCCCGAAAGCTCAGAGTCAACTGTTTGCCCAACAAAGGTCGTGATCTCTGAATGCTCACCACGGTTAATCATGCCAAGTTCCATAACACCAGCAACCTCTTGCCCAAAACGAACGCAGCGGGTGCAGTGAATGCAGCGTGACATCTCTTCCATCGAAATGAGTGGCCCGACATTTTTATGGAAGACCACGCGCTTCTCTTCTTTGTAGCGCGAGCTGGATTTGCCATAGCCAACGGCTAAATCTTGTAATTGGCATTCACCACCCTGATCGCAAATGGGGCAATCAAGAGGATGGTTAATCAACAAGCATTCCATCACGCTTTTTTGCGCAGCGACGGCACGCTCAGA
>CANHDS010000014.1 GCA_947459465.1 Burkholderiaceae bacterium
CGCTTTGGACCGGTGCCGTATGGGGAAAACCAACCTGGGGTACTTGGTGGGTCTGGGATGCACGCCTTACTTCTGAGCTCGTCTTGTTATTTCTGTACTTTGGCTTCATGTCGCTACATGCATCGATTGAAGATGTTCGTAAAGCCGACCGAAGCGCCGCGCTATTAGCAATTGTGGGCGTTATTAATGTCCCCATCATTTATTTCTCGGTGAAATGGTGGAATACCCTGCACCAAGGAGCATCTATCAGCTTGACCAAGGCGCCTACGATGGCGACTCAGATGCTCACGGGCATGCTCATCATGGTTTTTGCTTTTTGGATGTATTCCATCGCAGTTGCGCTCTATCGGTGCCGTAACCTCATTTTGGACCGTGAGCGCCATGCCGACTGGGTGAAGGAGGTGCTGTAATGTTTTATTGGTCGAGCTTCTCCGACTTTCTTCAGATGGGTGGTTACGCCCTCTTCGTTTGGGGGTCTTATGTGGTCACGATTATGGTTCTTGTTATTGAGATAGCCCTCTTACGAAGTCGGAATAAAGCCCTTCGAAAAACCCTAGTTTCTGAAATCCGCCAGTCTCAAAAAAATTAGGCAAAATAGGGGGTTATGAAACCCCGTACAAAGCGCGGTCTAGCGATCGCTGGCGGTCTGGCCTCATTAGGTGTTGCAGCCTATTTGGTACTCCAGACCTTCCAAAGTAATTTAGTGTTCTTCTTTAGTCCATCCCAGGTCTTTGCCAATGAAGCACCCAAAAACAAATTATTTCGGATTGGCGGTTTGGTTAAAGAGGGTAGCATCGTGCGTGACCCCGGGGGTCTGAAAGTGAATTTCATCGTAACCGATACCGCACACGACGTTCGCGTTCAATACGAAGGTCTCTTACCGGATTTATTTAAAGAAGGAAAAGGCGTGGTTGCCCAAGGACAGCTCGATCAAAATGGTATCTTTCAAGCCAAACAAGTCCTTGCAAAGCATGACGAGAATTATATGCCGCCTGAAGCTGCTGAAGCCCTTGAAAAAGCCAAATCAAAAGATCCTCAAGCCGCACCCACTCTGAAAGAGTATGGGGGTAAAAAATGATTGCTGAAATTGGCCAATACGCGATGATCTTGGCGCTCGTTACAGCGCTCATCCTCTCGGTCTTTCCAATGCTCGGCGCGCAAACTAATCGCCCGCATCTAATGGCCATCGCCAGACCCTCTTCTTGGGCTCTTTTTATTTGGGTATCGATTGCCTTTGTTTGCCTCACAGTGAACTTCATTCAAAACGATTTCAGTGTTTTGTATGTGGCACAAAACTCCAACTCCAATCTGCCTCTGATTTATCGCATTTGCGCGGTGTGGGGTGGTCACGAAGGTTCGATCTTGCTGTGGGCCTTGATGTTAGCGGCTTGGACCCTGGCGGTGGCGGTGTTCTCCAAGCATCTGCCAGACAAAATGATTGCGCGCATTCTGGCTGTCTTGGGAATTTTGAGTGTAGGTGTTTTACTCTTTACGATTTTGACCTCCAACCCATTTGATCGACTCTTTCCCCCAGCACCTGAAGGGCGTGACCTCAATCCTTTATTGCAAGACCCCGGGATGATTATTCATCCGCCATTTTTATACATGGGCTATGTAGGCTCAGCCGTCGCCTTTGCATTTGCGATCGCTGCTCTTTTATCGGGTCGACTCGATGCCGCTTGGGCACGTTGGTCACGCCCTTGGGTCACTACGGCATGGTGCTTTTTAACGATTGGTATTGCCCTAGGAAGTGCGTGGGCCTACTATGAACTTGGTTGGGGCGGTTGGTGGTTTTGGGACCCCGTTGAGAATGCTTCCTTTATGCCCTGGTTAGTCGGCACTGCGCTCATGCACTCACTTGCCGTTACTGAAAAGCGCGGTGGCTTCAAAATGTGGACTGCCCTTTTAGCAATTTTGGCTTTCTCACTTTCACTCCTTGGAACCTTCTTGGTTCGCTCGGGTGTTATTACCTCAGTTCACGCCTTTGCCACCGATCCTGAGCGCGGTGTATTTATTCTGGGATTTTTGGGGCTAATCGTCGGCAGCTCCTTACTACTTTTTGCGTGGAGAGCCCCAAAAGCCAATATTGGTGGCAACTTTGAGACTGTCTCACGCGAAGGCATGCTCCTGGTTAACAATGTTCTCTTATTGGTTGCCGCTGCTGCAGTGTTACTAGGCACTCTGTATCCACTGATCTTAGATGCCTTAAATCTTGGCAAGATCTCGGTGGGTGAGCCCTATTTTGAAGCAGTGTTTGTGCCACTCATGACCCCAGCATTATTTTTAATGGGAGTTGGTCCAATTGCGCGCTGGCGCCAATCACCTCCCATTGAACTCGCAACTAAACTGAAGTGGGCTCTTGCAGCAAGCGCTATCTCTGCGATCATTGCCCCCCTTGTCCTGCGATCTTGGACTCCAATGATTGGCTTTGGACTCTTAGTTGCTGCCTGGATTATTAGCTCCGGGGTCACTCAATTAATTGATCGGGCCAAAATTAACCCGAGCAAGACCTGGTGGCAAAACCTACGGATTCAGCCGGCTGGTTACTATGGCATGCTCTTGGCGCATTTTGGGGTCGCCGTATTCATTATTGGTGTCACCGCAGTCCGTGGCTTTGAAACCGAACAAGATGTGCGGATGCAAATTGGTAGCGTATCCCAATCAGGTGGCTACGACTTTAAGCTCATCAATTTAAAAACCATTAACGGTCCTAACTATGCCGCCATTCAAGGGCAGTTTGATGTCACTAAAAACGGTAAGTCCGTGACCACCCTCTTTCCTGAAAAGCGCATCTACACCGCAAGCCAAATGCCCATGACCGAGGCTGCAATCGATTCAGGTCTGACACGCGATCTTTATGTATCTTTGGGAGAGCCGATTAATGAGCGCGAATGGAGTGTGCGGATTTATCACAAACCATTTGTCGATTGGATCTGGGGCGGGTGTTTCCTTATGGCTCTCGGTGGCTTCTTAGCAATTACCGATCGTCGCTATCGCAAGAAAGAAGCATAAGATGCGGCGTTACCTCATTCCCTTTGTCATCTTTCTGGGGCTATTGATTTTTTTGGGAATCGGCCTGCAATTAAAGCCCCGTGAGGTGCCCTCGCCATTTATTGGCAAACCTGCGCCAATGTTTAACTTACCCGTGCTTGGTAAAGAGCAAACCAGTTTCTCACCTGACCAGATGAAAGGGCAAGTTTGGGTTCTCAACGTCTGGGCTTCGTGGTGTGCTGCGTGCCGGGATGAGCACCCCTTATTAGTTGATTTTGCGAAAACCCAACGTACTCCGCTAATTGGCCTTGATTACAAAGATAAGCCTGAGGCAGCTCAAGCCTGGCTCAAGCAGTTTGGCGACCCCTATCGCCTCTCGGTATCTGACATTAAAGGTCAGGTTGGGATTGATTATGGGGTCTATGGGGTTCCAGAAACCTTTGTGATTGATCGCTCTGGTGTGATTCGCTACAAACACATCGGGCCGCTCACCAAAGATGCGCTTGAGAAAAAAATTATTCCCTTGATTGCTAGCCTCCAGTCATGAAGCATCTCACTATTCTTTTGGCTGGACTCGCTGTTGGCTTGACTATCCCTGGCATAGGGTTTACGCAAAACAATACGGCCTCCGCGGTCTCTGATAATCCAGTACTGGAAAAAAAGGTCTTGGAAGTTTCCAATGAACTACGTTGCCTAGTTTGCCAAAATCAAACAATTGCCGACTCGAACGCTGATCTTGCCGTCGATCTCAAAAATCAAGTTCGCCAACAACTGAGCGATGGCCGCTCAAAACAAGAGATACTGAAGTACATGACCGAGCGTTATGGGGACTTTGTGCTATATAACCCACCCTTTAATGCTGCTACCGTGATGCTTTGGGTGGGTCCATTCTTACTCATGCTACTGGGTCTTATTTTATTGGTTCGTCAAATTAAACAGCGTAAACAAGAGCTCTCTCAAGAAATGTTTTCAACCCAAGAAATTGAACGCGCCAGGCAATTACTGGATCGCAAACTAGGAAACCAGTAATGACTCTTTTCATCCTAATTGCTGTATTGATGACCGTGGTTGCGGTTCTCCTCATTATTATTCCGTTTCGTAAAAGTAAGCTCAACCCAGAAAAGATTAGCCTCGAGCAAGATGAAAATATCGCCATTCTGCGAAATCAATTGCGTCAATTTGAGCTCGACTGCCAAGAAGGTCGTATTACCCAAGAACAGCTACACGAATCACGACTTGATATCGAAAAACGCTTACTGCAAGAGGAGCGGGCGATCGCCGCTGATCAGCTCGTTTTAAATGGTGAGGTGCAACAACGCAATAAAAAATGGTCGACCATTTTCATCGCTAGTACCTTACCGATTGGGGCGATTGTGCTGTATCTGTTGGTTGGATCCCCCTTGGCACTGTACTTGCCAGAGGCTAATCAGGGTCAGCCGCAGCTGACACAACAAGATATTGAAGGAATGGTGGAGCGTTTAGCGCAGCGCCTTGAAAAGGAGCCGAATAATGCCGAGGGCTGGCAAATGTTGGGGCGCTCCTATGCCGCCTTACAACGCATGCCAGAGGCCTTAGCTGCTTACAAAAAAGCCTTGGCGCTCAACCCCAATAATGCCTCTTTGTTAGTCGACTACGCCGATCTCTTGGCGTTTGAGAACAAAAGTATCAAGGGTGAGCCTATGCGTCTCGTGCAAAAAGCCTTGCAGATTGATCCCAATAATCTCAAGGGGTTGGCCCTCGCGGGTACTGCATCCTTTGAGCTAGGTGACTATAAAAAGGCTGAAGAGTATTGGGCGAAGGCAAAAGGTCTAGTCCCAGCCGATAGTGATTTTGCACGCGGTATGGATGAAAACATCGCCGCAGCCCGCGCTGAGGCAAACCAGCGGAAAAAGTAAGCTTTAACCGAGAACCAAGACAGGTAGGGTGGTGTGTACGATCACCGCGTGAGTCTCGCTACCGAGCATAATGCCTTTGAGACCAGTATTTTTGTGTGATGCCATCACAATCACATCGCCCTTGGATTTCTTGGCCGCTTCGATAATTCCTTCGTAGAGATTGACATGAAAAATATGGCGAGTATCAACACTCAACCCCTTGCCTAATTTATTAGCCGATTGTGTCAAGATTTTCTTGGCATAAGCCTTGCAGGTTTTTTTATGCTCAGTATCCGTAAATACCACGCCCATGGTGCTATCGGCATATGCAATTGGCGGCAATGGGTCTGATACGTAAACCAAGGTAATTTTTGCGCCATCGGCCTTTGCTAACTCAGCGACTTTCTTTAAGGATTTCAGGCTGACGTCGCTGCCATCAACGGGTACGATTAGATTTTGGAACATCGCGGCCTCCAATTGGGTTGTTGAACGATTTATACTGCACTTACTATGTTAAGTCTGATTCACCCTGTGTGTGGCGGGTTCTGACCAAAATGCTCAAGTATTTGATCCCCTATTTCGCCTTTCTGTTTTGCCTCTTAGTCATTGATTTAATTTGGTTATTAGGAATTGCCAAGGGCTTGTATCGCAGCGAAATGGGTTCCCTCATGTCTCCCAATCCAAATTTGTTTGCTGCTCTAGGCTTTTATCTTTTATACGGTCTTGGCGCATTGATCTTTGTGATCCATCCCGCTCTACACAAGCAGCTGTGGTTGGATGCATTGGTTTATGGAGCACTTTTTGGACTCTTTTGCTACATGACCTACAACCTCACCAATCTAGCGGTGATTCGTGACTTTCCAGGTAAGCTTGCACTGATCGATATTGCTTGGGGTAGTTTTCTGACAGCGACCTGCTCGGTATTAGCATATGGGATCACCCAGCGCTTAGGGGACTGGTTTAAACCATAAATCCTAAAGTAGCTTTTTGTGACTTAATGAACCCAGCCCTTGCGACGCTCATAGATTACAAATAAGACTCCCCAAACTACGATTGAGGCGTAAGCCCAGATCCAAGAGACTCGATCGGATTGGGATCCGGTGAGGTCTAACACAAAGCCAAAAATTGCTGGGCCCAATAATCCGCCACCAAAACCCATGAGTGAGTGTAAGCCCATTGCAGCACCTTTAAGTTTTTCATCAGCACTGGTCACGAGGCCTGCGGTGAGCGTAGCCGAATCCGCCATAATGAAAATAGCATGACCAATCGCAAGCGCTAAAATAATCCAACTGGCATGTCCCATTGAGTATGCAAGCCCTACTCCAAAGATCGCACTGGTAATCATCACGATACACACCCAGCGTTGACGGCCTAACTTTAAGGCAAGCTCATTACCGAGAATCGAAGCAGGCACACCAAAGAAATTAATTACACCCGCGAGCGTGGTGGCCGCCAGAATAAATTGCTCACCTGAGAGTTGAGTGCTCAGAATGAAAAAAGCAACCAACCAACTGCGAGAGGCAAATAACTCGAGAGAATGAACGGTATATCCAAGAATGTATCCCGAAGCATTACGGTTTTGTAAAACCTGTTGCCACTTACGAATCGGAAAAATATTACGCCAATCGATGGTAATTTTTTCTTGCCAGTGAGCATGGCGTGTCGGGGGAATCAAAGCCAATACGATCAGGAGCGAGCTTGCTGGGCCCAAGGCAACCCAACGGTAGACACTGTGCCAGTCCCCTAAATCGAGGATCCAACCTGAGATCACGTAGGAGAGGCCGGTGCCAACCCCAAAGAATGCCGTATAAAACGAAATATGGCGGGTGATTTCTCCTTGGATGATGCGATCAGATAAGATTTTTAGTCCTGGCATATAAGTCGCTGCCAACCCAGCACCACAGATCATCATACAAGCGCAGGCACTTATAAAGCCACTGGCAAGAAAGCCCATTCCCAATTGACCAGCAATCGCTAATACGCTTCCAATGATATAAATCCGTCTCGCATCCATCTGATCAGTGAGCGCAGTAGCAAATGGCACCACGGCGATATATCCCACAAAAAACGCGCTGGCAATTAGGCCGGATTCAAAATTAGAAAGGCCCCACTCATTTTGTAGAGTGGTCAATGTCACAGCATACGCTGCAAAGCCCAATAAAGCACCGACTTGGGCTAGCAACATCCATGGCGTGTTTCCCTTCAAAATGCTCATGGCAACTTTACTTACTGATTTTGCCGATGTGGTGGCTCTTGAAAACCGTGGCGCCGAAAGGTAATCACTAAGGTATCTCGATAGCCATGGGCTCCGGTTGGCTGAATCGGCGTAGTCTCATGAATCATCTTCGTATCATTTAATACCAAGGCCGTCCATGAATCTTGCAAAGTAAACCGCAGACCAATTGAGCCTTGAGCTTCAAAAATACGAGTCTCGCCACCTTTGATGCCCACTCGATCCACTAAGATCACCACGACATAATCGACACCATCGCGGTGAGCCCCCTCGGGCGTCGGGCGCCCAATGCCATCGCTGGTGTCAATCCGAAATGGATGAGCCTCGATAAACCACTGCGGCGTTGGTGTCAATGTAGAAAAAAACTGAGCCATCTGCACGATCAGTTTTTGCCAATCGATATTTTTTTGTAATTCGGTCTCTAGGGGCTCAAACCAACGCTCAATCCCTCCGTGTAGAGCGTTGTAATCAAGCGACTGCCAATGTGCTCGATGTGGCACGAGTTCTAACTGCGATCCCCGTACGATATAGCTTGCATGCCGTCGGAAACGATAACGGCCACCATCTTTTAAATAAGGATCACGGGGTAGCTGATTCCAATAACGCTTTAGAGTATCTAATTGAGTTTTATCAGTTCCGATTAAGCGCGCTAATGAATCCGGTGAAAGAACGGCGTAACCGCGTTCTTCGACTAACTGAGGGAGTTGACCTAATGGGGTAAAGGGCGGAGTAAACATCGTTAGTGAAGTGACTGTGCCGCCTGAATCTTCTCGCGTACAAAGGCAACATGAGATTTTAGGTCATAAACCTCTTTGGACTGTAAAGCAGAAATGTTCAAGCGCTCAATGCGGCGCTCGAGCTCATTGATTTGATCCAAAATTTCTGCGGTCTGCCCATTGGTTTGATAGCGCTTTTCAATAGTCTTCAGTATTTTGTAAAAAACAGCCAACTTGATCTTCAAACTAAAACTTACTGCAGCGGGTAAGTAGGTAAAGATAGGTAATAAAATAATGAGCAATGGGATTAAGATTTTAATAAACCGCTCAACCCATACTGCGCCCCAAAATGGCAAATGCCGATAAAAAAAGGATGGTCCATCGCGCAGAAAAATCTCGGCATCTAAATCAATGGGGAAATCCAATCCCTTCGCTGTAGGAAAGTCACCGGCTTTTTGTAAACGGGTGTAATTACGCAAAATATCATAAGACGATCCCAGTAAAACGCTCACTGTTGCTGGATTAATGTCCTTTTTACTAACTAAGACGGCGGTCGAGGCCAGTACCCGAATATCGTTTTTTGGTAAATCATGCGCAATGCTAATTAAGCCCCGTGGAATATCCACACGCTTTAAAAAGGGCATGAGTCGAGAATACGCCTCTGCTTGATCAAAATCCATCAACCGAATCCCCGGAATCTGATAGAACTTTTGAAGAAGGGGTGCTTCGCTTGCTACCACGACAAACGCCACATCGAGTTCACCACGCTCAAGTTTTTGAGTTGCCTCATTTGGATTTAGCTTTTCAAGTAACCCGCCTTTGGCAAAATCAAGCTGGTTATGACCAAGAATCATCTCGGTCAATAACTGGGTACCACTGCCCTCATTACCGATAGAAACCCGCTTACCCTGAAGCTGACTTAATTGGTTAAGTACCCCACCCTCTTTCGCAAATGCAGCTTGTCGATACCACACCCAAAGTGGTTCATAAAAAAGGCCAGCTAACGAGACGAGGTCTGGGTATTGCTGCGCATTCCCAATCCCACTTTGCACAATCGCCAGATCAACGCCCGACTGTGGGTTATTAATAAGGGCTAGATTTTCAACACTCCCACCAGTGTTCCGAATCTCTAATCTTATTTTCTCTTTGGCCAGTTCTGTTTGCAATTGCTTAGCAAACTGGCTGTACAAGCCCTCCGGAAATCCGGTGGCAATGGTGAGCGTCTTAGGAGGCTGAGGTAATACCGACCAG
>CANHDS010000015.1 GCA_947459465.1 Burkholderiaceae bacterium
AAAACCCATTTCAAGCTGCGTATGCAAAAAGCAACTCAGCAACTTCAAAATACCAGTCAATTGGGACAGGTAAAGCGTGACATTGCTCGCGTTAAAACCTTCATTACCCAAAAGACTGCTCAGAAATAATTAGGATCGAGATATGACAGAAGTCTCCAAACCCTTACGCCGCACCTTGGTTGGTCGTGTCGTTAGCGACAAAATGCAAAAAACTGTGACCGTTCAAGTTGAGCGCCAAGTTAAACACCCCGTGATCGGTAAATACGTTGGTAAATCAAAAAAGTATCACGCACATGATGAGACCAATCAGTACAAGATGGGCGACACCGTCGAGATTACAGAGGGTAAGCCAATGGCCAAAACCAAGGCCTGGGTAGTAACTCGATTAGTTGAGGCATCAAAGGGAATTTAAGTTGAAATTTTGACGGCATATTGTCAAAATTAAGTTTTTTGTTGTAGAATCAAAGGCTTTCCATCAATCACACCAGTTATTGGCGGAAATCAATAGATTAATTAAGTTGTTGATTTATAAGTAATTTTTATTAAATCCGGGTTTTATGCAGCAATGCGTGGAGCCCATAGACGGAACCAAGACTGACGCCATTGGCGTACAAGTTGGGGATTAGACAAAATGATTCAGACTGAAAGCAGGTTGCAGGTCGCCGATAACACAGGCGCGAGCGAGGTTTTATGCATCAAGGTATTAGGCGGTTCAAAGCGCCGGTATGCCAATATTGGTGACGTCATTAAGGTTAGCGTAAAAGCAGCCGCTCCTCGTGGTCGCGTTAAAAAAGGCGATATTTATAACGCAGTGGTTGTAAGGACTGCGAAAGGTGTTCGTCGCCCTGACGGCTCCTTAATTAAATTTGATGAAAATGCCGCCGTTTTGCTTAATGCAAAGCTTGAGCCAATTGGCACCCGTATTTTTGGGCCAGTTACACGCGAGCTCCGTACCGAGCGTTTCATGAAGATTGTTTCACTCGCCCCTGAAGTTATTTAAAGAGGTCACTATGAAAAAGATTCGTAAAGGCGACTCCGTGATTGTTCTTACTGGGCGTGATAAGGGTAAAAAAGGAACTGTCACTGGAATTCTTGAAAACAAATTTGTGGTTGAGGGTGTGAACATTTACAAAAAAAATGTGAAGCCAAATCCAAACGAGGGAACCACTGGCGGAACCGTTGACAAGACGATGCCTATCGCCGCATCCAATATTGCATTGATTGATGCGAATGGCAAGCCATCTCGTGTCGGCATTAAGTTAGTTGATGGCAAAAAAGTGCGTTATTTAAAAACCACTGGCGCAACGCTTAGCGCTTAAGGTTCGGAGAAATTATGAGCACCCGTTTACAAGAGCATTACAAAAACACAGTCATTGCAAACTTGATGCAGCAGTTTGGTTACAAGTCTGTGATGGAAGTTCCCCGCATCACCAAAATTACTCTCAATATGGGTTTGGGTGAGGCTGTAAGTGATAAAAAAGTGATTGAGCACGCGGTTGGCGATCTAACCAAAGTTGCTGGTCAAAAACCAGTTATTACCAAGGCGCGTAAGGCAATTGCGGGATTCAAGATTCGTCAAGGCTACCCCATCGGAGCGATGGTGACCTTGCGTGGTACTCGTATGTATGAGTTCTTGGATCGCTTCATTACTGTTTCCTTGCCTCGGGTACGTGATTTCCGCGGAATCTCTGGCAAAGCCTTTGATGGCCGTGGTAATTACAACATCGGCGTTAAAGAGCAAATTATTTTTCCTGAAATTGAGTACGACAAGATTGATGCATTGCGTGGACTCAATATCAGTATCACGACCACCGCTAAGACTGATGAAGAAGCAAAAGCATTATTAGCGGCGTTTAAATTTCCATTTCGCAATTAAGAGGCAAACGTGGCAAAACTATCTTTAATTGAGCGTGAGAAAAAACGCGCTAAGTTGGTTGCAAAATACACGCACAAGCGCGCTGAGCTCAAGTCCATTATTAACGACACCAGCCGAAGTGATGAGGAGCGGTATGAGGCCCGTTTAAAACTACAAGCCTTACCGCGTAACGCAAGCCCTATTCGTCAACGTAATCGTTGTTCATTAACCGGCCGTCCACGCGGCACTTTCCGCAAATTTGGTTTGGCGCGCGGGAAGATCCGTGAGATCGCCTTCCGCGGTGAGATCCCCGGTTTAACCAAGGCCAGCTGGTAAGCGGCGAAAGAATTTAGGAGAACCCATGAGCATTAGTGATCCAATCGCCGACATGTTGACCAGAATTCGCAACGCGCAAGCGGTGCAGAAAACCTTGGTTACCATGCCGTCGTCCAAATTAAAAGTGGCTATCGCCAAGGTCTTAAAAGACGAAGGCTATATTGATAGTTTTGAAATCATCGGCGATGCAGCCAAGCCTGTCTTGAAGATTGATTTGAAATACTATGCAGGTCGTCCCGTGATCGAGCGAATCGAGCGCGTATCGACACCAAGCTTACGAATTTACAAGGGACGCCATGACATTCCTGAAGTGATGAATGGTTTGGGTGTTGCCATTATTTCTACGCCGCAAGGTTTGATGACCGATCGCAAAGCACGCGCTACGGGCGTGGGCGGCGAAGTTATTTGCTACGTGGCTTAAGGAGAGAACAATGTCACGAGTTGGTAAATCCCCCATTACAGTCCCAAAGGGTGCTGAGGTGAGCATTGCAAATGCATTGTTAACCGTGAAGGGCCCATTGGGTACCTTGACACATACTTTGCATCCTAGCATTGGGCTTGATCATAAAGATGGTGTCATCACTGTTGCCATCAAAGATAATTCTCCTGAGGCAAATGCCTTGTCTGGAACAACACGCGCATTGGTCAACAACATGGTGGTCGGCGTAACTCAAGGATTTGAGCGAAAGCTGAGTCTTGTTGGGGTTGGTTATCGTGCGCAAGCTCAGGGTAATTCTTTGAAATTGCAATTGGGCTTCTCGCATGAAATTAACTACCCACTGCCTTCTGGCGTGAAAGCGGAAACCCCTTCGCAAACTGAAATCATTATTAAAGGTGCCAATAAGCAACAAGTTGGTCAGGTTGCTGCGGAAGTTCGTGCGTATCGCTCCCCAGAGCCCTATAAGGGCAAGGGAGTTCGTTATGTTGACGAAGTGGTTCACCTTAAAGAAACCAAGAAGAAGTAATTAAGTAAAGCCGAGATTCGATATGAACAAAAACGAAACAAGACAAAGACGTGCACGTCAAACCCGCATCAAGATTGCAGAGCTATTGGCGCACCGCTTGACGGTGATTCGCAGTAATTGCCATATCTCTGCCCAAGTCTATAGCCCATGTGGAAGCAAAGTGGTTGCTGCCGCTTCGACCATGGAAAAGGATTTACGCACTTCGGTAAAAAATGGCGGCAATAGCCAAGCTGCTCAGGCGATTGGTAAATTAATTGCCGAGCGCGCTAAAAAGGCTGGTGTTGAAAGCGTTGCTTTTGATCGTGCTGGACATCGTTATCACGGCCGTATTAAGGCCCTTGCTGAAGCTGCGCGCGAAGCCGGCTTGAAGTTCTAAGAAACGGTTTAGGAAAAAATTATGGCAAAAATGCAAACCAAAATTCAGTCTGAAGAGCGCGATGACGGTCTACGCGAGAAGATGATTGCAGTTAATCGTGTGACCAAAGTAGTGAAGGGCGGCCGTATTCTTGGCTTTGCTGCCTTGACAGTCGTTGGTGATGGCGATGGACGCATTGGAATGGGTAAAGGGAAATCGAAAGAAGTTCCGGTGGCCGTTCAAAAGGCAATGGACGAAGCGCGTCGCAAAATGATTAAGGTTCCTCTGCGCAAGGGAACATTGCAACATTCTGTGATTGGTCAGCACGGCGCATCCCGCGTTTTGATCTCTCCCGCCAAAGAAGGTACCGGCGTTATTGCTGGCGGTCCAATGCGCGCAATTTTTGATGTGATGGGTGTGACCAACGTAGTTGCAAAGTCGATTGGCTCAACCAATCCTTACAACATGGTACGCGCCACCTTGGATGGTTTAAGCAAGATGAGTACGCCAGCAGAAATTGCTGCTAAACGCGGAAAGTCGGTTGAAGAAATTTTAGGTTAATCGCCTGTAATCGAAAGTCAATAATGGCAAACACAAAATCAAACTCTAAGGTCAAGCTTCAGTTAGTGCGTAGTTTGATCGGTACTCGTGAGAGTCATCGTGCCACGGTTCGTGGTTTGGGCCTTGGACGTCTGAACTCAGTTTCAGAGTTACAAGATACCCCGGCGGTCCGGGGAATGATTAATAAGGTTTCTTACCTTGTGAAAGTGATCGGGTAAAGCAATGCAATTAAATACAATTAAACCCGCCGAGGGGGCTAAACGTCCACGTCGTCGTGTAGGTCGTGGTATTGGTTCCGGTCTTGGTAAGACTGCTGGTCGTGGTCATAAGGGCCAAAAGTCTCGTTCTGGCGGTTTTCATAAAGTTGGTTTTGAGGGCGGTCAGATGCCCATGTATCGTCGCCTACCCAAGCGAGGATTTATTTCTTTAACTCGTCGCTTTGTCGGTCAAGTAACTCTTGCTGATTTAGAGCGCATTGGTTTGGCCGAAGTTGATCTAGTCGCCTTGAAACAGCATGGTCTTGCTGGCGAGCAAACGAATGCCGTCAAAGTGATCAAGACCGGTGAAATCAAGCGTGCAGTGATTCTAAAGGGATTGACTGCAAGTGCTGGCGCGAAAGCTGCTATTGAGGCAGCTGGTGGTAAGGTGCTTACAGAGGTTTAAAGCAATCTATGGCACTCGGTTCCTCTAACGTCTCTAGTTTGACACCATCTGGAAACAAGTACGGCGATTTACGTCGTCGCTTGATTTTCTTGGTGTTGGCTTTAATCGTTTTCCGAATTGGTGCTCATATTCCAGTCCCAGGCATTGATCCTGATCAGCTGTCGAAATTATTTAGCGAGCAAAAAGACGGAATCTTGGGAATGTTCAATTTATTCTCAGGGGGCGCTTTATCGCGTTTTACGGTCTTTGCATTAGGAATCATGCCTTACATTTCTGCGTCGATCATCATGCAGTTGATGACTATTGTGATTCCTTCGCTCGAGGCAATGAAAAAAGAGGGCCAGGCAGGGCAGCGCAAGATTACGCAGTACACGCGTTATGCGACGGTTTTTTTAGCTACTTTTCAAGCGATTGGAATTTCAGTTGCGCTCGAGTCTCAACCCGGTTTAGTGGTGAATCCCGGCGTGATGTTTCAGTTTAATACTGTGGTGACCCTTGTGACTGGCACCATGTTCTTGATGTGGCTTGGTGAACAGATTACTGAACGCGGTCTTGGAAACGGCATTTCTATTATTATTTTTGCCGGTATTGTTTCTGGCTTGCCAAGTGCATTGGCCAGCCTTCTAGAGCTAGTCCGCACTGGCTCAATGAGCATTCTCTCAGCGATCTTTATCGTCCTAATTGTGGTTGCGGTTACTTATTTTGTTGTTTTCGTTGAGCGTGGTCAGCGCCGTATTTTGGTGAATTACGCCAAACGTCAGGTCGGCAACAAGATTTACGGCGGTCAGTCTTCGCACTTACCTCTTAAGTTGAACATGGCTGGTGTGATTCCCCCCATTTTTGCTTCGTCGATTATTTTGTTCCCTGCAACGATTGCTGGTTGGTTTACTGCTGGCGAACCTACGAATATGGTGAGTCGTATTGTGAAAGATTTGGCCTCGACCTTAGCCCCAGGCCAACCTGTTTACATCATTTTGTACGCTACTGCGATTGTCTTTTTCTGCTTTTTCTATACAGCGCTAGTCTTTAATAGCCGCGATACAGCCGATAACTTAAAAAAGAGTGGCGCATTTGTTCCGGGCATTCGTCCAGGCGATCAGACGGCCCGTTACATTGACAAAATTCTGGTTCGCTTGACCCTAGCCGGGGCGATTTATATGGTTTTAGTGTGCTTATTACCCGAGTTTTTGGTTTTGAAATACAACGTTCCCTTTTACTTTGGTGGAACATCGTTATTGATTATTGTGGTGGTTGCTATGGACTTTATGGCTCAGGTGCAATCATTTGTAATGCAACAGCAGTACGGCTCTCTGATGAAGAAAGCTAACTTTAAGATGGGACCCACTCTCTAAGATGCCTAAAGACGATGTAATTCAGATGGCTGGGGAAATTGTTGAAAATCTCCCCAATGCGATGTGTAGGGTGAAGTTAGAAAATGGGCATGTGGTGTTAGGTCATATTTCCGGGAAGATGCGGATGCATTACATCCGAATCTTGCCAGGCGATAAGGTAACTGTGGAGATGACTCCATACGATTTGACGCGCGCAAGAATTATCTTCCGCGCAAAGTAAGGATTATTAAAGAGGTGAATGATGAAAGTATTGGCATCCGTTAAATGTATTTGCCGCAATTGCAAAATCATCAAGCGTAAGCGCGTGGTGCGTGTGATCTGCTCGTCCGATCCACGTCATAAGCAGCGTCAAGGTTAATTCGGTTAAGTAGAGGAATTTATATGGCACGTATCGCTGGGGTAAACATCCCAAATCATCAACATACTGTAATCGGTTTGACCGCTATTTACGGTATTGGTAAGGCACAAGCTCTCAAAATCTGTGAGAACACAGGTGTTGCAATCGATAAGAAAGTTAAAGATCTTACCGATGCTGAGCTTGAAAAGCTCCGTGATGAGGTAGGCAAGCGCACCACTGAAGGCGATTTGCGTCGTGAAGTCACCATGAACATTAAGCGTTTGATGGACTTGGCTTGCTATCGCGGCATTCGTCATCGTAAGGGCTTGCCGGTTCGTGGTCAGCGAACCAAAACCAATGCCCGTACTCGCAAAGGCCCCCGTAAGGCTGGCGTTGCTCTCAAGAAATAATTAGGAAACTGATATGGCAAAAGCTCAACAAACCACAGCAAATGCAACAGCGCAACGTGCTCGCAAAAAAGTGAAGAAGAACGTTGCGGATGGAATTGCCCACGTACACGCATCCTTTAACAATACGATTGTGACCATTACGGATCGCCAAGGCAATGCTCTGTCATGGGCAACCTCTGGCGGCCAGGGATTTAAAGGCTCCCGCAAGTCAACCCCATTTGCAGCACAGGTTGCTGCTGAGGTTGCAGGCAAGGCAGCAATTGAGTGCGGGATTAAGAATTTAGAGGTGCAGATTAAGGGCCCAGGCCCAGGACGTGAGTCGGCAGTTCGTGCCTTGAACTCGTTGGGTATCAAAATTGTTGAGATCCAGGATGTAACCCCGGTTCCACATAATGGTTGCCGTCCTCCAAAGCGCCGTCGTATCTAATTTGTAGTACCAAGCCGCTGGCTTTGCCAGCAATTGTTTAATAAGCCCACCGTTCGTTTGTAGTTAAAGCGAACTCACCTCGATTAATCATCGAGGCATAGAAAGGAAAAAATCGTGGCACGTTACTTAGGCCCAAAAGCCAAACTATCTCGTCGGGAAGGTACCGACTTATTTTTAAAGAGCGCTCGTCGTGCTTTATCAGACAAGTGCAAATTAGACAGCAAGCCAGGACAGCATGGCCGCACCTCTGGTGCTCGTACTTCTGACTTCGGTAATCAGTTACGGGAAAAGCAAAAGGTGAAGCGGATTTATGGCGTATTAGAGCGTCAATTCCGCCGCTACTTTGCAGAAGCAGAGCGTCGCAAAGGAAATACCGGCGAGACCTTACTGCAGCTTCTCGAGTCCCGTTTAGACAACGTGGTTTATCGCATGGGCTTTGGCTCAACCCGTGCTGAAGCACGCCAGTTGGTATCGCATGCGGCAATTACTGTGAATGGGCAAGTGGTCAATATTCCATCCATGCAGGTTCGTCCTGGTGATGTGATTGCCATTCGCGAGAAGGCAAAGAAGCAAACCCGTATTCAAGAAGCTTTAAATCTTGCTTCGCAAGTTGGCGCAATTAATTGGGTCAGCGTTGATGCTAGCAAACTCGAGGGAACGTTTAAACAAGTACCAGACCGCGATGAAATCAGTGGTGATATTAACGAAAGTTTGATCGTCGAATTGTATTCACGCTAATACTGCACCTCTTAAGGAAAAGATATCTATGCAAACAAATTTGCTTAAACCAAAAATCATTTCTGTCGAAGCGCTTGGTGCAAACCAAGCTAAAGTTGTGATGGAGCCGTTTGAGCGTGGCTATGGCCATACTCTTGGTAATGCATTACGTCGTGTTTTATTGTCTTCCATGGTTGGTTTTGCTCCAACTGAAGTAGCAATTGCTGGCGTTGTTCACGAGTACTCCACCTTAGATGGTGTGCAAGAAGATGTTGTGAACTTGCTTCTTAATCTAAAAGGGGTTGTTTTTAAATTGCAATCCCGCGATGAAGTAACCATCAATTTGCGTAAAGAAGGTCCTGGTGTAGTGTGTGCCAAAGACATTGATTTGCCCCA
>CANHDS010000016.1 GCA_947459465.1 Burkholderiaceae bacterium
CGATCGTGAAATCTAACTTGAACCCAAAAAATGGTTCTAAACGTGCTAATTTATTTCCATCGCGTACTTCAACCACTTTTTGAATCACCATAAATTTGCGCGGCGCCTCTTGTTCGACTGTACCGGCAGACTCAATCAGAAAAAGGAAAGAAGCAGCACTACCGTCCATGATCGGCACTTCTTCAGCATCGACCTCAATCAATAAATTGTCTAATCCCAAGCCCGAACAGGCCGAGAGCAAGTGCTCAACCGTAGAAACCTTCACGCCTTGACTCTGAATTACCGAAGCTAAGCGGGTATCGCAGACTGCCAATGCATGGGCTGGAATAGGAACTGCATCAGGCATATCAACCCGCACGAACTGAATGCCAAAATCAATCGGTGCGGGTTTAATGGTTAAGGTTGATTTACGACCAGAATGCAGGCCAATGCCAACCGTTTTGATCGGCTGCGCTAAGGTTTTTTGCTTGAGCACCATGGCTTACACAATATCAATTACAGATGCTTTAAGGTATTTGCGGCATCACTAACTTCGAATTTGCCGGGCGCTTCAAGCGCCAAATGCTTCACAACGCCGTTATCCACAATCATGGCATAGCGTTGTGAGCGAACACCAAGGCCCCGCGCGGTTAGATCAAATTCCATACCTAACTTTTTAGTGAACTCAGCACTACCGTCACCCAACATACGTACTTTCTTGCCAACCTTTAAATCTCGACCCCATGCGCCCATCACAAATGGATCATTAACAGAAATACACCAAATCTCATCAATACCTTTAGCTTTGAAAGCATCAAAGTGCTCCACAAATCCAGGAACGTGCTTGGCTGAGCAGGTTGGGGTATACGCGCCGGGCAAAGCAAAAATGACAATCTTCTTGCCGGTAGTTAATTTTTCAACTTCAAATGTATTTGGGCCCAAGGAGCAGCCATCGCGCTCTTCATCAAAAAACTCGTAGAGGGTGGCATTCGGTAATTTTTGTCCTACAGCAATCATGTGATCTCCATATCAATAGTGGTTTGGGGTGCTAACGCAGGCGCTGGATTCGTCGTCCGGAGGGGCGACTGAATTAGCAATCCTCGAACCTACTATTGTATGGTTTATTTATTAGTCTGCTTGCTTCCTCAAAAAGGCTGGTATCTCATAGTAATCAGCGCCCTTCTCAAGCATTGCCTTCGCTTGTGGCGAGCTATCTGCACCAAGAATTGGGGGTACAGACTCTCGAGAATTACGAAATACCTTTGGAACATCAAGCTGACCGTAATCAACCGCAGGATTAGCTGGGGCGGCTGTGGTTGAGCCCATGGCGCTCGATGCTTGGGTCACATTGCGGCTCATTGCAGCAGCTGGGCTGGTTGGAGCAAAATCACCCAAAGTGGTCATGGTTGGGTTGGCATCATGTGTGCCTGTAGCAGCTCGCCAAATTAACTGGGGCTGATCCTTTTGGAGTGATTGTGAGCCATTGAGTCCCGTTGCCACAACGGTAACCCGTAAGGCGTCACCTAGGCTATCGTCATACACCGTTCCAAAAATAACTGTGGCATCCTCGGCTGCATACCCACGAATCGCTGCCATCACCTCACGGGTCTCAGATAACTTCAATGAACGACTGGCAGTGATATTGACCAATACGCCGCGTGCGCCTGATAAATCAACACCTTCAAGCAGTGGCGATGCAACAGCTGCCTCAGCCGCCAAACGTGCCCGATCCATTCCAGATACAGTTGCCGTTCCCATCATGGCCTTACCTTGCTCGCTCATGACGGTCTTCACATCTTCAAAGTCGACGTTAATTAAACCTTGCTCATTGATGATCTCGGCAATGCCCGATACAGCGTTGTGTAACACATCATCCGCGCAAGCAAACGCTTTATCAAATTCAGCGTCTTCACCCATCACCTCGAAGAGCTTTTCATTTAGCACCACAATCAGTGAGTCCACGTATTTCTCGAGCTCTTGAGCACCCATCTCTGCTACCTTGAGGCGCTTTACGCCCTCAAAATCAAATGGCTTACTAATCACACCAACGGTGAGGATTCCCATTTCTTTGGCGACCTGAGCAACTACGGGAGCGGCGCCCGTCCCAGTACCTCCTCCCATACCAGCGGTAATAAACACCATGTGTGCGCCTTGCAATGCATCCGCAATACGGGAACGCGCTTGCTCTGCCGATGCCGCTCCTACCTCGGGCTTTGCACCTGCACCCAAGCCAGTCTCGCCCAGCTGTAGGTTTAAGCTGGCTTGCGAGCGCTGGAGTGCACCTGCGTCGGTGTTCATGCAAATGAACTCCACACCATGAACATTGCGACGAATCATATGCTGGACGGCATTGCCACCAGCCCCTCCGACGCCAACCACCTTAATGATGGTTTTGCCAGCTGTTTCTTGTTCTATCATTTCAAACTCCATAACACCCTCCTTATTAAGATCGGTTTTCCACCATGGATCACCGATTGACGACGACGAAAAAAATCAAAAATTTCCTGTAAACCATTCCTTCATGCGGGCTACTACGCCCTGCAAACTCCCACCCTGAATCGATCTTCGGCCACGCATCATTTGAGCCTGCCCTTCCATTAACAAACCAAGACCAGTCGAGTACCGTGGGCTTCTCAATACTTCATGTAAATGACCGCGATACTCGGGTGCGCCAATACGTGCGGGTTTTAAAAAAACCTGCTCTGCCAACTCAACCATGCCAGGCATCATGGCCGTACCGCCTGTGAGCACAATTCCCGAAGAAACCATATCTTCGTAGCCCGACTCACGCACAATGTTTCGCACTAAGGTAAACAGCTCATCAACCCGCGGTTCGATCACTGCCGCAAGCGCTTGTTTGGACATAGGACGAGGTTCGCGATCCCCCACTCCAGGAACATCGATCATGGCATTGGCATCTGCCATTTCTTGTTTTGCGACCCCATGATGAATCTTCAAATCTTCTGCTTCGAACGTTGGTGTCCGCAAAGCCATCGCAATATCATTTGTAATCTGATCACCCGCAATCGGAATCACTGCAGTGTGACGAATTGATCCTTGACTATAAATAGCAATATCAGTTGTACCGCCACCGATATCAATTAAGACGACACCTAACTCTTTTTCGTCTTCCGTTAAAACCGCTAAACTTGAAGCAAGGGGCTGCAAAATCAAATCATTAACTTCAAGCCCGCAGCGCCTCACACACTTCACAATATTTTGTGCAGCACTTACCGCTCCAGTAACAATATGCACCTTTACCTCTAAGCGAATACCACTCATCCCAATCGGTTCGCGCACATCCTCTTGACCATCAATAATGAATTCCTGAATCAAAATATGAAGAATTTGTTGATCGGTTGGAATATTGATTGCTTTGGCTGTTTCAAGAACTCGCTCAACGTCACCGGAGCCAACCTCCTTGTCACGAATTGCAACCATACCGCTAGAGTTAAAACTCACAATATGATTACCAGCAATACCGGTATAAACCTGAGCAATCCGACGATCAGACATCAACTCTGCTTCCTCGAGGGCCTTCTGAATCGACTGAACGGTAGCCTCAATATTGACCACTACACCCTTTTTTAGACCTTTCGATGATGTTTGGCCCAAACCCAACACATTAAATTGACCATCGGGGCTCAGTTCAGCAACCAGAGCCACCACCTTTGATGTGCCGATATCCAACCCAACTAATAAATCACGGCTGTCTTTACTCATTTCCATTCCTCGATACGTTGCTCGTCATGACTAAAATGGCGATTTGATACGCCTTGGGTATTTCAACTTTGGTAGCGGGTGTACTTGGTTTAGCTGGAGCACCAACAATATGAACAGCAAAACCATTCGGATAGCGAAGATCCACTGCGTCAACTCGATTTGGCCACTTTTGCTGAACCTGTGGCCAATATTGCAAAAGCTGAGCGACGCGCTGCTCTAAAGCACCTTTTGCCTGCTCTTCTTCGCGCCCAAACTCGATTCGCACGCCATTACTAAGCTTGATATGCCAAGCATATCGATCGGAAAGTGTTAATGACTTAACCTCTGCATCCCAAGGCTTAAACCAGGCACTAGCTTTTTGATACAGACGAAGCACCTCTTTACTAGATCCATCCGGTCCACTAAGTTCAATGATCTGATTGTTTTCATCGAGCTCTGCAACCGAGCCATCAAATACCTCGCCATGAACATTGATTAATTTTTGTTGATCCGGTTTACCCCAAACACCGAGAGGCTTTTGCTCTTCAATGCTGACAATCAAGCCATTGGGCCAAGCTCGGCGAACGCTTGCATGACGTACCCAGGGCAAAGCTTCGAAAGCCTCCTTCACATCTTGTAGGCGAACACTAAAAAAATTGCCCTGCACTTTATCTAAAACCTGACTGCGCACTGCGGGAAGATGAATATGCTTTAAATCCTGATTACCAGCAGACTCAATCTGTAATTGCTTTAATGTAAATACGGGTTGCTGGCTAAGCCAAATTAAAATTGACAGTGCAACAGTAAAAATAAAAAAGCGCATTAACCAACGCGTAATTTCTTGCATGCGTTCGGCATGATTCCAAATCGGCGCAATCACAAAACCAATTGCCTCAGAAATCCGCTGCGTCACCATCATGATTGATAGACTCCTGGTGAGGACGGTGTGATCTCCAAGGTCTGACTTAAGATCCACACCACAAGATCAGCATAGGAAACGCCAGCTGCTTTGGCAGCCATCGGAACTAATGAGTGCGAGGTCATTCCTGGTGATGTATTCATCTCCAGCAAATACGGCTTATTCTGATTTGCTGCATCGAGCATGACATCTGCGCGCCCCCACATCCGACAACCCAGCGCTCGATAAGCCGATACTGCAAGTTCCTGAATCTGAGACTCCAGCATCGGATCAAGTCCCGTAGGACAGCGATATTGAGTCTCATCCGAAAAATATTTGTGATGAAAGTCATAGCCGGCTTCTGGAGGGATGATTTGGATCAGTGGCAGCGCCTGGGCACTTACACCTTGTCCCACAATCGGGCAGGTTAATTCTGGGCCAACGATACAAGCTTCTGCCAAAATCCGTCGATCCAATTTAGCCGCCAATCTATAGGCGGCTGGGAGCTCTTCAATGTGGCACACCTTGCTTAAGCCCAAGGATGATCCCTCATGTGCTGGCTTCACAATCATTGGCAGTCCTAAATAGTCTGCAACATGATCCCAATTACTATCTGCAGTTAAAACCTCATAGCGCGGCGTTGGTAATTGATTACTCAACCAGATTTGCTTAGTAACCACCTTATCAATCGATAAGGCTGAGGCCAACACACCGCTACCGGTGTACGGAATATTCAGTAAATCAAGAAGGCCTTGGATTGTTCCATCTTCACCGTAACGACCGTGCAGTGCAATAAATACCCGATCAAAGTGCTCTTTTGAAATATCTGCAGGACTTCGAACCCCAGGATCAAACGCATGCGCATCAACCCCCTTTTCTAAAAGTGCTCTGAGAATCCCCTGGCCAGACAGGAGCGAAATCTCTCGCTCCGCAGAGCGTCCGCCCATTAATACACCAACACGACCAAATTGCTTAGGACTTAACTGAGCAAGTTGTTCCCCAACCTGTTGACCCCATGAATGAAGAACTTGTGGCTTAGACATTTCTAATCTCCACAAGGAGTTGCGGTATCTTTGAAATCGATCCTGCGCCCATCGTAATCAGGACATCCCCATCTTGTAGAAGCGCGCTCAATGCCTGAGGGATCTCTTGAAGATCTTCAACCACTTGAACTGAACTTGTTTTACCAAGTGCTTTCATCAGACTTTTACTATCAGCACCTGCAATCCGCGCTTCTCCGGCTGGATATACATTCGTAAGAATCACAGCATCAAATTGGCGCAACACATTAACAAATTCACCGAAGCAATCTCGGGTACGAGTAAATCGATGAGGCTGAAACGCCAAAACTAAACGTCGATTTGGATAAGCGCCACGTGCAGCCGCCAGGGTTGCATTCATTTCAACCGGATGATGACCATAATCATCAATTAAAGTAAATGTACCGCCACGAGCTAACGTAATATCCCCATAGTGCTGGAATCGACGCCCCACGCCACTAAATTGTGACAAGGCTTTCACGATCGAATCATCATCAACCCCGAGTTCGGTTGCAATTCCAATCGCTGCTAAGGCATTTAATACATTGTGCTTACCAGGTAAATTCAGAACGATTGGCAAGGGGCCGGGTCTTAGACCATGTCGACGAATTGCACGACGATGAACCGTAAAGTGCATTTGTGTACCAATTGCTTTGATATCCGTTGCACGAATATCAGCTTCTTCAGAAAATCCATAGCGTAAGATCGGCTGCGACACAAACGGCAAAATATCTCGAACATTCGCATCTTCAATACAAAGTACTGCGATTCCATAAAATGGCATACGCTGAGTAAACTGCACAAACGTTTGCTTTAAACGTGCCATATCGTGCTGATAGGTATCCATATGATCAGCATCAATATTGGTAATCACTTCCATCGCTGGATACAGTTGCAAGAATGAGGCATCGGATTCATCAGCCTCGACCACAATGAAGTCGCCCTGCCCCAAGCGCGCATTAACGCCCGCTGAATTTAACTTTCCACCAATCACAAAGGTTGGATCTAAGCCGCCTTGGGCTAGAACCGAAGCAACCAAACTCGTTGTCGTCGTTTTGCCATGCGTGCCAGCAATTGCAATTCCTTGCTTAAGGCGCATCAACTCCCCAAGCATGACAGCGCGCTGAATCACTGGGATCCGATTCGCTCTTGCGGCAAGCACTTCAGGATTATTACCAGTGACCGCAGATGAAATCACTACCGCTTCAGCATCACCGATATTCTTCGCATCATGACCAATTTCAATCGTTGCACCCAATGCGCTTAGTCGCTTGGTGACCGCTGACTCTGTTAAATCAGATCCTGAAACGCGATAGCCTAAATTAAGGAGTACCTCAGCGATACCACACATACCGGCCCCGCCAATCCCTACAAAATGGATATGCTGAACGATATGTTTCATCGAGCACACTCCTTGCAAATCGAAGCGACTTCTTCAGTCGCACGAAACTTAGCAAGTGCTTGGGCTTTCACGGCCATTTCAGCTAAATTCTCACGCCGCAATCCTAAAACCAAATTTGCCAACGTAGCTGGATCAAGCTGCGTTTGGGGGATCAGCATTGCGGCTCCTGTATCCGATAGAAAACGAGCATTCGCAGTCTGGTGATCATCAATCGCATGAGGAAACGGCACAAAACAAGCGGCGACCCCAGCGACTGAAATCTCCGACACAGTCATTGCGCCGGCTCGGCAAATAACTAAATCAGCATTGGCATAGGCTGCAGCCATATCCTCAATGAATGGCTTTAGTTCACCATGGACGCCCAATTGTTGATATTTTTCAGTCACTGCTTCCAAATGCTGCTCACCAGTCTGATGTATCACGTTTGGGCGTTGATCGTCTGGCAATAAAGCTAAAGCTTCTGGGACCACTGCATTGAGTGCTGCAGCCCCCAAACTTCCACCAACAACAAGTAAATTTAGAGGGCCCTGACGCGTTGCATAGCGGGCCTTGCAATCGCCTAGCTCCTCAAAGCTCTCACGAATTGGATTACCAACCCACTGGGCGTGTTCGAGTGTGTGCGGAAATCCAGTAAGAACGCGCATCGCAAATCGTGCCAGTACTCGGTTTGCACTTCCCGCCACCGAGTTTGCCTCATGCAGCACTAAAGGTCGGCCCATTAGGTAGCTCACTAAGCCACCTGGGAAGGTGATATAGCCTCCCATACCCAGTACCACGTTTGGCTTCAAACGACGCAGAATTTTCCAGCTTTGCATCATGGCGCGGACCAGTCGGAATGGCATAAGTACTTTCGTGAGCATCCCCTTGCCACGCAAACCGCCAAATTGCACACCCTCAAAAGCAAATCCTCTTGCAGGTACTAAACGATATTCCATACCACTGGGATTGCCCATCCAAGACACGGACCACCCCTCTTTACGTAAACACTCCGCAACGGCTAGCCCCGGGAAGATATGTCCCCCAGTTCCACCCGCCATTACCAAGACAGAGCGCACGGCCATA
>CANHDS010000017.1 GCA_947459465.1 Burkholderiaceae bacterium
AGGATCAAAAAGAAGGAATGGCTGCCTTTTTAGAAAAGCGGCCAGCGAAGTTTAAGAATCGTTAACGCAAGAATGTTTGGGTCAAACGAACCCAATAATTAACCCCAACCGGAATGATTTTGTCATTGAAATCATAGGAGGGATTGTGTAAATGGCAAGGTCCAATGCCATGCCCTGTTGCGCGATGATCGCCATCGCCATTGCCTAAAAATACATAGCATCCTGGTTTTTTTAAGAGCATGAAGGCAAAGTCTTCAGCACCCATGGTTGGATCAATTTTGGTGTTTACCCGTTCATTGCCCACGAGCTCTTTCATCACTTGACTGGCAAACTCGGTTTGCTGTTCATCGTTAATCAGGGGCGGGTAATTACGTTTGAACGCAAGATTGGCTTTGCAATCAAAGGCACTAGCTACTTGATTGGAAATCTCATGCATCCGCTGCTCTATTAAATCCAAAACTTCTAGAGTAAACGTCCGAACCGTTCCACCAAGCATCGCAGTATCAGGAATGACATTACTGGTTTCTCCCGCATGAAATTGTGTAATGGAAATCACCGCAGCATCTACTGGACGCTTATTGCGCGTAATGATCGTTTGGAGAGCCTGCGCAATCTGAATCCCTGCCATGATAGGATCCGCACTGTTGTGCGGGAGGGCTGCATGCCCGCCTTTGCCCTGAATATCGATCACGAACTCGTTGCTTGACGCCATCATGGGCCCACTCACAACACCAAAATGACCCTCTTCTAAACCCGGCCAATTGTGCATCCCAAATACCGCATCACATGGAAATTGTTCAAATAGACCATCCTCAATCATTTCCTGGGCGCCTGCACCCCCTTCTTCGGCGGGCTGAAAGATAAAAATCACAGTTCCTTTGAAATCGCGATGATTAGCTAAATATTGCGCCGCACCTAAAAGCATTGCAGTATGACCATCATGGCCGCAAGCATGCATCTTGCCGGGGTTTTGCGAGGCGTGAGAAAAGGTATTTTTTTCTTGCAATGGCAGCGCGTCCATATCGGCGCGTAAGCCAATCATCTTCCCGGGGCCCAAATCACCATCTAAGCGACCAACCACCCCTGTTTTACCTAGGCCTTGATAGACTGCAATACCCCAACTGGATAGTGCTTGCGCAACTAGTTCAGCGGTTCGCTTTTCTTCAAAGCGCAGTTCGGGGTGCGCATGAATATTGCGTCGGATTTCAGCGATGCTGGGGCTCGATTCGAGGATTTCAGGGAGAATTCGCATAGGTCAATATTAGCCCAAAGCGATACACTTAGCGTGGAGATATTGTGTGGATTAAAAAAGTGTAATAAATACCAATGATTACAAATAAACCTTGGTTTTCATCCTATCCGACGGGCGTTCCTCACCATCTAAGTTATGACCGATATGGGTCACTCTTGGACTTGCTCGATGAATCATTTGAAACCTATCGGGAGCGACCCGCATATTGGTGTATGGGTAAGCATTTTTCATATGGAGCGATTGACTTAGCTTCAAAACAATTAGCCAGTTATTTGCAAAGTCTTGGCTTATCAAAGGGTGCGCGGGTCGCAATCATGCTGCCCAACATTCCACAATACCCCATGGCTTTATATGGCGTGCTTCGTGCTGGCTACATTGTGGTCAGCATTAATCCCTTGTATACCCCCCGCGAGTTGGCAGCCCAACTAAGTGATAGTGGAGCTGAGGCCATTTTACTTTTAGAGCATTTTGGAAAAACGCTTGAAGATGCCTTTGCGCTTGAGGGTCAAGCGATTGCATTAAAGCACGCAGTGATAACAAGTATTGCGCAGATGCTGGGTTGGAAAGGCCCTTGGTTAGATCGATTTATACGAACCTTTAAGCGCAAAGTTATTCCTTACTCTTTGCCAACTCAAGTTAGTACGATTCAATTTACCACTGCCTTAGAGCTGGGTGCGGGAAGATCATATGAGCGCCCACATCGTTCTCAGGATGACATTGCACTACTGCAATATACCGGTGGAACCACCGGAATTTCGAAGGGCGCCATATTGACTCATCGCAATTTAATCGCCAATGTATTACAAATCGAAGCTTGGTTAATGCCGATTGAGCAACGCAAAACGATTGCAGCGTGGCATTTTCTGTGCGCACTACCTATGTATCACATCTTTGCGCTCACCGGTTGTGGATTGTTGGGTATGCGCCTTGGCGCTCGAATTCTATTGGTTCCAAATGCACGAGATTTACAAAACTTAATTGGGATTTTGAAAGAGTTTCCAGAGATCAATTTATTTCCGGGGGTGAATACCTTGTTTGCCGCTCTATTAAATAATCCCAAATTTTCTCAATTGGATTTCTCGCAATGGGCACTAACGATTGGCGGTGGCATGGCCGTTCAACGCAATGTCGCGCAACGCTGGCAAGAATTAACCGGTACGGTAATTACCGAAGGGTATGGCCTTTCTGAAACCTCTCCGGTCGCATCGTGCAACACTCCATTGGCAACTGAGTTTACGGGTTCGATTGGACTACCCTTGCCGGATACTGAGATGTGTATTCGTGATGAAGATGGGAAGGATTTGCCAATCGGTGAAACCGGTGAGATTTATATTCGGGGCCCACAGGTTATGCGTGGTTATTGGCAACAAGCATCTGAAACACAGAATGTGCTTGGTAATGATGGATATTTTAGAACCGGTGATATTGGTGTAATGGACGAGGCTGGTTATTTCCGGATTGTGGATCGTAAAAAAGATATGATTTTGGTAGCTGGATTTAACGTCTTTCCAAATGAAGTCGAGGATGTTGTTGCTTCAATCCCGGGGATCCTTGAGTGCGCAGTCGTTGGTGTTCGTCAAGGTGCAATGGGTGAGGCAGTCAAGTTATTTGTAGTGCGAGAGGATCTTGCCGTTACTGAAGAGCAAATCATGGAAGTATGCAATCGTGATCTGACACATTACAAACGCCCAACGCAAATTGAGTTTAGAGAAAGCTTGCCAAAGAATAATGTAGGTAAGATTTTGCGCCGTGTCTTACGTGACGAGAGTCAATCACGGTAGTGTGATTGCAGCGGCCGCAAATTGAATGGCTTCAATCGAATAGGGCGCATTGGGTTTTTTCTGTAACTTTGGTGGTAGGTGAGCAATCCTTCCCAATAGGGGTGCCTTGATTCGGTGGCTAAGCGTATCAATATTTTCATTTAAATAAGCCATATTGGGGTCGATGCAATTGGCGACCCAGCCGCTAAGTTTGAGACCGCGTTGCTCAATGGCTTCTACCGTCAGTAGTGTGTGATTGATGCAACCCAAACGCATCCCCGCGGTAAGAATCACAGGCGTTTGAATGCGCATAGCAAATGTCGAGAGATCATAGCGATCATCGATCGGAGTTAGAAACCCACCAGCACCTTCGGCAATGATATGGGCGATTTGTGTTTGTAGCGTTTGATAAGCTTGCACCATGCGATCGAGTTCTAAGCGCTCGCCATGTTCGGCAGCGACCAGATGAGGTGCAGCTGGAGTGTCTAATACATAAGGGCAAATAGTGCTTTGGGGAATTGCTGGATCTTGGACTAGTGCATAGGTCTCTAAATCCTCATTACAGAGTATGCCTGCGTCGTTGCGGTAGGTCCCCGCGACAACTGGCTTGTACGCACATGCTGATCCTAGCTTGAGCGTATTTAGTTTGTAAACCAATGCAGCGGTGACTAAAGTTTTACCAATTTCAGTGTCTGTGCCAGTGACAAAATAGGAGTGGCTCATGATCGCGGTAAGTTTTGTTCTAAATCGGATAGCACTTTACATAACCCTTGAATCTGTTCATCACTGTGTGCAGCTGATAAAGTGATTCTTAAGCGCGCCATGCCTTTGGGAACAGTGGGGGGGCGAATAGCCGGTATCCAATAGCCCAATTGATCTAGGGCTCTTGCAAGCTGTAAGGCAGTCTCATTACTGCCAACCACAATCGGCTGAATCGCAGTATTTGATTCCAGCCGATTCCAATGGGTAAAAGTAACCCCATCTTTCCAAAGCTTGATATTGCGTTGTAAACGAGCCCGTAATTCTTGCCCGAGATTTCCTTCGATTAGAGAAATACTGCGTAGCAGCGCAAATGCTAATGCGGGAGAGCTGGCTGTACTGTAAATATAGGGCCTGGCTTTTTGGATGAACCATGCGATGATTTTTTCATGGGCACAGACAAAGGCGCCATTGAGGCCGGCTGCTTTGCCGAGTGTGCCAATGTAGATGATTCGGTCAGAACAAATCGTTTGGTCTTCTAAGAGCCCATAACCATGCTTGCCAAGCACACCAAATCCATGTGCATCATCAATCATGAGGAGCGCATCGTATTGGTTGGCTAGACGCAAGAGCTCTTGAACGGGGGCGAGATCACCATCCATGCTAAAGACCCCATCGGTCACGATTAATTTATGCGGGGCCGAGTCATCGCGAAGAATATCTTCAAGGGCCGCTAAATGATGGTGATCAAAGACATGAAGGTTTACTGATCCCTGGCCTCGAGCCAAACGAATTCCATCAATGAGTGATGCATGATTAAGAGCCGCAGAATAAATACTTGTTTTGTCTTTACCGATCAAGCTTAAGGCAGTAATTGCACTAATGTTGGCGAGGTAGCCAGTGGAGAAAAATAAAGCACGTACATTTGGAATGGCGCCGGATTGAGTCGATGCTAATTTTGCTTCGAGCTCATCATGAATGATGTGATGGCCACTAATTAAATGGGAGGCACCGCTGCCCGTACCAAAACGTGTAGCTCCTTCGGATAGCGCAGCAATCAATTCGGGATGATTGGCAAGCCCCAAATAATCATTACTGCAAAAGGCCAGCAATGCTTTCCCTCCAATTTGGATCTCAGTACCACATGGGGTATCGACCGACCGAATCGAGCGACGGAGTTGCTCACGATCGAGTATTGCTAGTTCCGTATCAATTTGATCGAGAGCAAAGGGCATATGCAATATAGAGTTAGGATTTTTGTAAAACGGTATGCAAAGTACATTCAATCGCGTGACTCATTTGATTAATTTCATCGGCAGAAAGAATATAAGGTGGCATCACATAGACTGTGCGACCAATCGGTCGAATTAGCACACCTTCTTGCAAGCCTCGCTGAAACATAACTTTAGAGAATGAACCAAGATTTGAAATCGCAGATGCTTTGACATCAAACGCCAAGATCATTCCCTGTTGACGAACATGTTCAATTGCTATGTGATCGTGAGCCCAGAGGAACGCCTCTTGAATCGATTGACTTCGAATTTTGTTCTTTTCAAGCACGGCATCCTCTTGAAAAATATCCAAGCTTGCTAATGCAGCTCGACACGCTAATGGATTGCCAGTGTAGGAGTGGGAGTGCAGAAAACTTGCAGCCATACGATCGCTATAAAACGCCGAATAAATCGTATCAGTACTTAGGCAAATGGATAGGGGTAGATAGCCCGCACTAATTCCTTTTGATAAGGTCATGAGATCCGGCCAAATACCGGCTTGCTCGCAAGCAAAGAATGTACCTGTGCGGCCACAGCCAACTGCGATTTCATCAGCAATCAGATGAACCTCATATTGCTCACACAATTGCTTCGCTCCACGCACATACCGAGGTGCATGCATTGCCATTTGGCCTGCGCATTGCACCAGAGGCTCAATGATTAGGGCGGCAATGGTTTGATGATGTCGTTCTAAGCATTGTTCGAGACTCTTGAGCGCCAAATCAATAATTTCCTCACTTGAGTTTCGGTCCGTTGCAGCTCGAGAATCGGGTGACATGACGATATGAACTGGATTGAGAAGTGAGCCGTAGGCATCACGAAATATCGATACATCCGTTACGCTGAGTGCACCCAATGTTTCTCCATGGTAGCTATTCGTTAAACAAATAAATTCTTTTTTATTAAGTTTCCCCTGAATCTTCCAAAAGTGATGACTCATCTTGAGCGCAATTTCGACAGCCGATGCACCGTCACTGGCATAAAACGCATGGCCTAATTGACCATTCGTTAGCGTATTTAAACGTTCTGATAGTTCGACCACTGGTTGATGGGTAAATCCAGCGAGCATCACATGCTCAATAGAGTTCAGTTGCTGGGTGATTGCTTGATTGATACGTGGATTAGCGTGACCAAATATGTTGGTCCACCACGAGCTAATTGCATCGATAAATCGCTGCCCCTGCGTGTCCTCAAGCCACGCACCTTTTCCAGATGCAATGGCAATTAGGGGATAAGCCTCATGATCTTTCATTTGGGTGCAGGGGTGCCAAACGGAAGCAAGGCTTCGACTGACCCAATCTAAAGAATGACTTGGTTTATTCATGGGCGAAGATAGGGATTATTTTCAAAATCTAGCGACATATCTGGTATGTTATTGGTTTTAGAGTTCAATCCCGATAAAACCATGTCAGCATCACCAACGATCTCACCATTGGTTCACGTTAAACCAAGTCTATCAGTAGCCTACCCAATCTGGACGCTTGAGCAAGTCGCGGCACTATTTGAGCTTCCATTTCATGAGTTGATGTTTCGGGCCCAAGAAACGCATCGCCAGTATTTTCCAGAGGGTGATGTCGAATTGGCCACCTTGCTCTCTATAAAGACCGGTGGCTGCCCTGAGGATTGCGGGTATTGTCCGCAAGCGGCACGCTACCACACTGATGTGAAGGCGACAAAACTTTTGGATTTGGAGGAGGTGTTGGAGGCTGCCAAGGCGGCCAAAGCAGCTGGCTCCAATCGGTTTTGTATGGGCGCCGCATGGCGAGAGCCTAAGGATCGGGATGTTGAAAAAGTAGCCGCTATGATTCGGGGCGTCAAGGAGCTGGGTCTAGAGACTTGCGCTACGCTTGGAATGCTAGAACCCAATCAGGCAAAGGCTTTACGGGATGCTGGCCTTGATTTTTATAACCACAATTTAGATACCAGTGAAGATTTTTATCCGAGTGTGATTCAGACCCGTAGCTATCAGGATCGCTTAGATACTTTGCAACATGTGCGTGATGCCGGGATGTCTGTGTGCTGTGGTGGTATTGTTGGGATGGGGGAATCGAGAGAGCAGCGGGTGGCATTTATTGCGCGCTTGGCTAATTTGAATCCCTATCCAGAGTCGGTGCCTATCAATCATTTAGTTCCGGTCGCTGGTACCCCTTTAGCTGATCAGCCTAAACTCGATCCCTTGGAATTTGTTCGAACCATCGCAGTTGCTCGCATCACGATGCCCACCGCCCGAGTGCGTTTATCCGCTGGTCGGCAAGAGCTTGGAAAAGCCGTTCAAGCGATGTGTTTTCAGGCGGGGGCAAACTCTATTTTTTATGGCGACCAATTACTTACTACTGGAAATCCGGAGGCTCTAGCCGACCGGCAATTGCTTGCTGAGCTCGGCTTAAAAACCAAGGAAAGCTCTAAGGCTGAAGTGCAAATATGAGCCGCTCAGAGCCTACCAATCTGAGTCCAATTGATCGTTTGATTGGTGAGTTTGATACTGCGTTGCGTGCGATTGCCGGGGGCGCAAATTATGCTAGACCAGTGCCAAAGCCCTCTATTGGAGGGGCTATATCAGAAGAGCGAGTACTTACTTCAGATCTTGATTTGAGTCCACAAGACCGTACCCATGTGGCAGGCTTAATGCGCGTTAATCATGTCGGTGAGGTCTGCGCCCAAGCGCTCTACCAATCCCAAAAATTATTAGCCAAGACTCCCGAAACTCGCGCTTTATTGGATCAGGCGGCAAAAGAAGAAATGGATCATATGGCGTGGTGCGAGGAGCGCTTAAAGGAGCTCGACTCCCGACCTAGTCTTTTAAATCCGCTGTGGTATGCCGGCGCCTTTGGAATCGGACTGGTGGCTGGGCTAGCGGGCGATCGTTGGAGCTTGGGTTTTGTTGCAGAGACTGAGAAGCAGGTCGAGCGGCACTTGGATGATCACCTTGAGCAACTACCCGAGGCCGACCTTCGTTCC
>CANHDS010000018.1 GCA_947459465.1 Burkholderiaceae bacterium
AACCCCTCTCACTATCTAGGAGATATGCATGAAAATGATTACCGCAATCATCAAGCCTTTCAAGCTTGACGAGGTGCGTGAGGCTCTCTCAGAAGTTGGAGTTTCAGGCATCACTGTCTCAGAGGTGAAAGGTTTTGGTCGACAAAAGGGTCATACCGAGTTGTATCGTGGTGCTGAGTATGTGGTTGATTTTTTACCCAAGGTTCGCATTGAAGCTGCGGTAGAAGACGGCATTCTGGATCGCGCGATTGAGGCGATTGAGAAATCAGCACGCACAGGCAAGATTGGTGATGGCAAGATTTTTGTCTCTTCCATCGAACATGTCGTTCGTATTCGTACCGGTGAAACCGGTACCTCAGCACTATAAGGGGTTAAACATGTTGAATTGGATGAAACGTCTCGTTGCTGCTGGCGCTATGGCGCTTGCAGTGACCACAACGACAGGTGCGCTAGTTTCTCCAGCGTATGCTGCCGATGATAAAAAAGCTGCAGTGACTGCGCCTGCCGCAGCTCCTGGAGCTCCAGCTGCTGCTCCATCGGCCGATCCTGCTCCAACGCCAAACAAGGCCGATACAACCTGGATGATGGTATCAACTGCATTAGTCATGTTGATGACCCTTCCAGGATTAGCTTTGTTCTATGGTGGTCTAACGCGCAGTAAGAATGTCTTGTCAATCTTGATGCAATGTATGGTGGTGTTTTCAATGGTTGCGGTCTTATGGGCCATCTATGGATACAGTTTTGCATTCACCGAGGGCAACGCATTCTTTGGCGGTTTAGATCGTTTGTTCTTGTCGGGTCTGACCCCTGAAAGTAATGCGGCCACCTTTAGCAAAGGAATTGTGATTCCAGAGCTTTCTTTTATGGCTTTCCAAGCAACCTTTGCGTGTATCACTTGCTGCCTAATCATTGGTGCATTTGCTGAGCGTGCCAAGTTCTCTGCAATCTTGTTATTCATGATCATCTGGTTTACTTTCAGCTACGTGCCAATTGCCCATATGGTGTGGTTCTGGGCCGGTCCAGATGCAATCAAAGATGCTGCAAGCTTAGAGGCTGTTACTGCCAGTGCTGGTTGGTTATGGCAAAAAGGGATGCTCGATTTTGCAGGCGGTACCGTGGTTCATATTAATGCCGCAATTGCAGGTTTAGTTGGTGCTTATGTGATTGGTAAACGAGTTGGGTATGGTAAAGAAGCTATGAAGCCACACAATCTGGTGTACACCATGGTTGGTGCATCACTATTGTGGTTTGGCTGGTTTGGCTTTAATGCCGGATCTGCACTCGAGGCCAACGGAAGTGCAGCACTAGCATTTGTTACTACCTTACTTGCAACGTCGGCAGCTGTACTAGGATGGACTCTTGCTGAGTGGATGACCAAAGGCAAGCCCTCGATGTTAGGTGCTGCATCTGGATGTGTTGCAGGCTTGGTTGCAATTACCCCCGCTGCAGGATTTGTTGGGCCAATGGGCGCAATCATCATTGGATTCATTTCTGGTGTCCTGTGCCTCTGGGGTGTATCTGGTCTTAAGCGGATGTTGGGTGCCGATGATAGCCTTGACGTATTTGGTGTTCATGGCGTAGGCGGTATCGTTGGTGCAATTTTGACGGGTGTCTTTGCAGCTCCAGGATTGGGCGGCGCAGGTATTTATGACTATGTCGCAAACGCTGTGGCTCCTGAGTACTCGATTGGAAGCCAAGTCTTTATCCAAGCACAAGGAGTTGTGATTACTCTGATTTGGTCAGGTATCGTTGCGTTCATTGCCTTCAAGATCGCTGATATGGTGTTTGGATTACGCGTGAAGGAAGAGGAAGAGCGCGAGGGTCTCGATATCACTTCCCATGGGGAGGCTGCGTACGAGTCCTGATTTAGGCTTGCAATAGTGATTTAGTGATTTTTTACCCCTCACTAGGCGGCACTGGTTGGTTGCCTAGTTTTTAAGCGCGGAATCGTAAGATTCCGCGTCTTTCTTTTAAAAAACTTACAATGCGGATATGGTCCCGCATCTTATTACCGCCTTAAGTGGCCCCCTCTTAGAGCTTGAGACAAAAGTCCTCGAAGCAACCCCAACGATTGAGCGCTGGTTTCGCTTGGAATGGCAAGAGCACACCCCGCCATTTTATTGCTCGGTTGATCTTCGCAATGCTGGCTTCAAATTAGCACCAGTTGATACCAATCTGTTTCCAGGCGGGTTCAATAACCTCTCCCCAGAAATGTTGCCTTTGGCAGTTCAGGCCGCCATGGCGGCAATCGAGAAAATCTGTCCCGAAGCCAAAAATCTGTTGTTGATTCCGGAGCGGCACACACGTAACACCTTCTACTTGCAGAATATCGCTTGTTTATCGTCGATTCTGCGACAAGCTGGATTAAATGTCCGGTTGGGTACCTTATCGGAGGAGATTAAAAAGCCGACCGCCATTGAACTACCTGAGGGCGGAAAGCTAGTTTTAGAACCCCTTACACGATTAGGCTTACGTAAGACTCGTTTGGGTCTCAAAGATTTTGATCCATGTTCCATCTTGCTCAACAATGACTTATCTGCCGGCATTCCGCCAATATTAGAGAATGTGTATGAGCAGTATTTATTGCCAGGACTGCATGCCGGTTGGCCAAGTCGTCGTAAATCAAATCATTTCCAAGCGTACGAAGAGTTAGCAAAGAAATTTGCCAAGTTAATTAATATTGATCCGTGGATGATCAATCCCTATTACGCACGGTGTACTGGTGTGGATTTTCATGAGCAAAAGGGCGAAGAGCAATTACTTGCTGCGGTTGACCAAGTACTTAAAAAGACTGCCAAAAAGTACCGCGAGTACGGAATTAAAGATAAGCCCTATGTGGTCGTGAAACCGGATGCGGGGACATATGGCATGGGTGTAATGGTTGCGCATGATCCCAATGATTTAAAAAACCTAAATCGCCGCGATCGTAACAAGATGAGTATTGTTAAAGAGGGCCTTGAAGTAAACGATGTAATTGTTCAAGAGGGTGTTTATACCTTTGAGAAAGTCAACGAGGCAGTTGCCGAGCCAGTGGTTTATATGATTGATCGTTATGTCGTGGGTGGTTTTTATCGGGTCCATACCGATCGCGGACCGGATGAGAATCTGAATGCTCCTGGTATGCATTTTGTACCTCTTGCGTTTGAGCAAAACGCGATGCCCGATATGAAAGCAAAACCAGGTAGTGCAGCACCAAACCGTTTTTATTTGTATGGCGTCGTGGCGCGCTTAGCCCTGCTTGCCGCATCCCTTGAGCTTGAGCGTACCGACCCGGATGCTGAGGCCGCCTAAGTCTGGCCATGAAATTTTTGTTTATTACTGATCCGCTCGATTCATTGAAGGTCGAGAAAGATAGCACTTTGGCGATGATGCGCGTCGCACACGCTGCGGGTCATGCGATTTGGTATACCCAAAGCCATGACTTGGTGTGGGGGCAAGGCAAAGCCCGAGCGCGGTGCCAAACAATTGAACTTAAAGATGGTGAGCATTGGTATGCACTAGGTTCAGTAGAAGATCATCCTCTTGAATATTTTTCAGCGGTCTTGATGCGTCAAGACCCACCATTTACTGTGGAGTACTTAACAAGTACTTGGATCTTATCGGCTGCAGTTTTACAGGGTGCGCGGATCTTTAATTCTCCGGAGGCAGTTCGTAATCACTCAGAAAAACTTTCGATCACAGAGTTTCCGCAATTTATTCCCCCAAGTTTAGTGACGCGTGATATTCATGCGATCCGCGATTTTCATCGGCTGCATCACGATATTGTGATTAAGCCACTCGATGGTATGGGAGGTATGGGCGTATTTAGAGTGGGCCCAGATGGCCTTAATTTGGCTAGCATTGTTGAAACGCTTGGTGAGAATGGCGCGCGAACGCTGATGGCACAACGTTACCTGCCAGAAATTACATCTGGCGATAAGCGCGTTTTACTGATTGGCGGTGAGGTCATGCCCTATGCCTTAGCGCGGATTCCACAGGGCTCTGAGATTCGTGGGAACTTAGCGGTAGGCGGTAAAGGTCTAGCGATGGCCTTGACTGCACGCGAAGAGGAAATTGCAAATCATTTAGCCCCTATTCTGGCTAAGCGTGGTTTGTTCTTGGTGGGTCTTGACATGATTGGTGGTTATTTAACTGAAATCAATGTGACGAGCCCAACTTGTTTTGTGGAAATTACTCAACAAACTAATTTGGATATTGCTCAAAAATGGCTTACATTGCTTGAAAAGGAGCTAATTTAAGGTGCCAGGAATCCTAATTGTTGCTCATACTCCAATTGCTGGATCAATGCTTGGCTTTGTTGAGCATACCTATGGCAAGGTGCCGGTCCGGATGGCTGCGGTTGATATTCCTCCGTATGAAGATACCAAAATTAGCTTCGATCGCGTTTATGAAGCGGCAACCCAGGTCCAAAGTGAGTATGGAATATTAGTTTTAACGGATGTTATGGGGGCTACGCCGGCGAACGTTGCTACCCGACTTGCTAGATCAGGCCTTTTTCAGTGCAAAGTGATTGTGTTAGCCGGTGTGAATTTGCCCATGCTAATGCGAGCGATTTCCTATCGGGGCACTGGGGTTGAATCGGTCGCCCTGAAAGCCATGCAGGGCGGTCAAAACGGCATTATTCGTTTAGGAGCGCTTTCTTCAACAGCAGAGTCCGAGGGAATATTGAATCAGAATGCAGGAACTAGCGATGCCAAAAGTTGATATTGAAATCATTAATAAGCTTGGCCTGCATGCTCGCGCATCTGCAAAATTATCGCAACTGGCTAGTGAGTATCCTTGCGAAGTCTTCATGGGTAAGAATGGCCGCCGTATAAATGCCAAAAGTATTATGGGCGTGATGATGTTAGCGGCTGGTATGGGAAGCATTGTCACCATCGAGACTGTTGGTGAAAAAGAAGATGAAGCGTTAAAGAAAATTTGTGAATTGATTCAAGACCGATTTGGTGAGGGCGAGTAGTTATGACCTTTGCGCTTCACGGTATTGCTGTCTCCAAAGGCATTGCTATTGGCAAGGCTGTATTAATTTCGAGAGCGGCTCTTGAGGTTAGTCATTATTTAATTGAGCCCGGTACCGAAGAGGCAGAAGCCAAAAAATTACTCGATGCATTTGATTGCGTACGTCAGGAGCTCAATACCCTAAAAGCTGCTTTACCTAAAGATGCACCCCAAGAAATGGCGGCATTTTTAGATGTTCATCAGTTAATCCTATCGGATCCAACCTTGGCTGAAAAACCTTTAGCTTTAATTCGGCAAAAACGGCTAAATGCTGCTTGGGCGTTGACAACCGAATTGAATGATTTGCTTGAGCAATTTGCCGAAATGGATGATCTCTATTTAAAAGAGCGTGGTAATGATATCCGGCAGGTGGCAGAGCGAGTGTTGAAGGCGCTGCAGTCGCAAAACCGCCAGACCGTGATTGGTGGTGAGGGCTTGATTACTGGACACTTTGAGGATGACACGATTGTGGTGGCGCATGATATTGCACCGCATGACATGTTACGTTTTAAAGAAAATGCACTGGGCGGATTTGTAACCGATTTAGGGGGTAAGACCTCCCATACAGCAATTGTGGCTCGCAGCCTAGAAATACCAGCAGTGGTTGGTATTCGTCATGCGAGCGACCTGATTGAGCACGGCGATTGGATCGTGATCGATGGGGATCGTGGAGTTGTAGTAGTTGCTCCAGACGAAACCCTGCTTAGCCAATATCGAAGTCTACAAGCTGACAAACTCATTGAGTCTGAAAAGCTACAAGAGCTCAAGTACAGCCCAACCCGCACCAAAGATGGCGTTGAGATCGAATTGTTTGCCAATATTGAGCTACCCGAAGACGCGAAGCACGCCTTAGATTTAGGTGCGGTTGGAATTGGACTATTTCGCTCGGAGTTCTTATTTATGAATCAAGAACACGGGCTTCCAGATGAAGAAAAGCAATATCAGGAATACACCCGTGCCGTTGAGGCGATGTTTGGCTTACCAGTCAATATACGTACGATTGATATCGGTTCGGATAAAGCAGTTTCAGGAGCTGAAACTGGGACAACAGGAACTTCCCCTCTTGGTCTGCGCGCCATTCGTTGGTCTTTATCAGAACCCGAAATATTTTTAACCCAACTACGTGCAATTTTGCGTGCTTCTGCGCATGGCCAAGTTCGCATGCTATTACCGATGTTGGCACATGCACAGGAGATTCATGAAAGTTTGCGTTTAATTGAAAAAGCGAAACAGCAACTCCAAGAGCGAGGCCAGGCATTTAATCCGAATATTCAGGTGGGTGCAATGATCGAGATCCCAGCCGCCGCTCTAATGATGCCGCTTTTTGTCAAACATTTTGATTACTTATCAATTGGTACGAATGATCTGATTCAGTACACCTTGGCGATTGATCGAGCTGATCATGCCGTGGCTCACTTATATGATCCATTAAATCCAGCAGTGCTGAACTTAATTGCAGGAATTATTCGTCAAGCAAATCGAGCCAATGTGCCGATTGCGGTATGCGGTGAGATGGCTGGCGACCCTACGCTGACAAAACTATTGCTAGCAATGGGTTTAACCGATTTTTCGATGCACTTTAGCCAACTCTTATTAGTCAAGCGAGAGATCATGCAGGCCGATACCCGCAAGTTAAAGACACATATTGATGAACTGTTAGCAGCTTATGAACCAGTTGAGCAAAGCATTCTATTTAATCGTCTGAATTCAATTCATTAGTGAGCGCCTGATCCGCATACTGGGCAGGCATGATGACGCGTTAGTTTAATTTCATCAATCTGCGTAGTGCGAGCATTCCAAATTAGTAAGCGTCCGATTAAGGGTTCCCCAAAACCAATAATCACTTGTAGAGCTTGAGCGGCAGCAATGGTCCCAATAATGCCAACTAGGGGTGCAAATATCCCCAGGCTGGCACAGTTCGTTTCGACATAATTGGGGTCTGGTGGAAAGACACAGGCATAGCACGGTGAATGCGGATTACGAAAATCAAATACGCTCACTTGACCATCAAAGCGCAGTGCGGCCCCTGAGATTAGTACTTTCCGATAGCTTACGCATACTCGATTAATCAGATGCCGGGTGGAAAAATTGTCGGTACAGTCAACCACGACATCAACCTCACCGATCAGTGCTTTGAGTAAAAGTTCATCAACCCTCTTTTCAAGTGCCTCAACCTGACATGTTGGATTTAAGCTCTTTAGAAAACGTTTTCCTGAGGCCACCTTACTCATGCCAATACTCTCTTGTTGATGCATGATTTGACGCTGGAGATTGGTAAGTTCTACATGATCATGGTCAACCAAAGTTATTTTTCCAACACCTGCTGCGGCTAGATAGGGCGCACACGCTGATCCTAAACCGCCAGCGCCGATGATAAGAACATGTGAATTTAGAAGCCGCTCTTGCCCAGCAATGTCGATATCATCAAGCAGAAGATGGCGCGAGTAGCGAAGGAGTTGCTCGTCATTCATGAGCAAAATCAATTACTCGAGTTTGGACGCTGAGCGCTTGACAGTTTGACCGTTCAGGAAGGCAATCGCTTGTTGTAGCATGAAGTCAGTATTGCTACCAAATTCAGGAGGGCGACGACTCTTTTCTTTCTCACGCTCCTCTGGCGTTTTCTTGGCATTGCGTTCTTCAATGAGTTGCAACTCTTGGAGGCGACGTTTTTCACGATCTTTAATTAAAGCTTCTTCAGACGATTGTTTATTGCGTAAATGTTTCTCACTATCAATTTCTCGAGTAATTAATAC
>CANHDS010000019.1 GCA_947459465.1 Burkholderiaceae bacterium
AGGCCCCTAAAGTGGGTACGTTCGGTTTTCTGGGAAGCGCCCAAAAATTGATTTTCGGGAGTGATGAGCGATGCCGCAGGCGTATATTGCTCTTCGTCATCTAAATGCGAGATATAGCCCACCGGCTTATTCAACAATATAGTAAGACGTTGTTCTTGCTGACGTTTTGCACCGGATCGCAATTCAATGGTTTGGTGCCGAAAGGCGCGTGTTCCTAATTCTTGAACAACTTCGCCATCAACGGTTACTAAGCCTTGTTCAATATAGGCATCCGCCTCCCGCCTTGAACACAAACCACGTTCGGATAATAGTTTGGAGATCCGAACCTTTTCCATTACCAAAATATCAACCAAATCAGGCCAATAATTAAGATCCACTTACCAATGTAGTAAATTTGCCGATGTGAAGCCTTGAGATTTTTTGTCAGCATTCGAAGACGATAAAAATATGTAAAGAGAACATTTACAAAACCAAGCGACTCACCCTTAACATTTTGTGAGGCTGCAGCACCCATAACTTTTAAACCAAACCAGTGATTAAAGGACCGCATAATCTTGGTATGTAACGGCCTTTCAATATCGCAGAATAAAACAATACGCTGGTGTTCAGTATTGTTAGCTGCGAAATGAATATATGTTTCATCAAATACAACCGCTTCCCCGTCTTTCCAATGGTACGGCTCGCCGTCGACATTAATAAAACAGAGGGGACTATTTGGGGTAATAAGGCCTAAATGGTAACGCAATGACCCAGCATAAGGATCGCGATGTCGAACTAATTTTGCTCCTGGGGGTAATGAGGCAAACATGGCCGCCTTGATGCTTGGAATCGATTTAAGTAGGGTAACTGTTTGGGGGCAGGACGCTTCGGCCGATGGCAGATCTTTGCCGTACCAATATAAATAAAAGCGTTTCCAGCCAGTTCGAAAAAAAGAATTAAAGCCAATGTCGTTATAACCAGTTGCCTGACGAATTTGCCCGGTATCTTGAAGAGACAGGGCCTCGTCGCGGATCATTTGCCATTGATCTTTCAGAGGTTGAAGTTCTGGAAACTCGTCGGCGGATAAGTAGGGGCTATGACCCACTTTAGAGAATAAATAAATTAGGACATTGATGGGCGCTAATAACACTACATAATCAGTGAGGGAGCGAAGCAAGCCAAAGCGTACCTTGCTCCTAAAGTAAATAAACAGGGCTGAACTAAGAAAAATCAGAAAAATACTGTGGCGAATCCCCATGCGCCCACCTACTTGCGAAGCTGTGTCTGACGACGTTGGATTTCTGCATCAATTTTTCTCAACATGGCGTCATCTGGATTCTTCCAATTTGCACCCGATTGATTTGCCATATAAACAACCGATGCGGCAAAATCACTTACGCCCAAATCTGGTTTCCCCCCTTTAGCGGGCATGCCACGAACCCCAACGTAGCCATGGGCCGTAATCTGAACCTGACCTTCCTTAATGAGCGCGGCCCACTTGGCTTTGTCGCCCAGCTTCGGAGCCCCTGCCACCCCGGGCGTATGACAGCTTGCGCATACCTGTTTGTAGACCGATTCCCCCGAGTTGGCCAACGAGGCACCTGAAAACATGAGCAAAGTGCTGGCACTAATCAAACAAGAAACTGCAATGGAGCGCATCATGAATTTATCCTATTCAATTAATTTAATCCAGTAAGATAGCTTTTTAATTCAATAGCTTGTATGGCACGTTTTTTTCGATCTCTCCTTATTTTAATTCTGATTGGCGGCGTTTTAACCGCTGGCTATACCTATCTTATGCTTCATTGGAGCTACGCTGAGGGTGAGCGAGCTGGCTATGTTCAAAAGTTCTCCAAGCGCGGCTGGCTATGTAAGACCTGGGAGGGCGAGCTTGCAATGGTCTCGATGCCTGGAACTATGTCTGAAAAGTTCTTCTTTTCGGTGCGTGATGATGCTGTTGCCAATAAAATTAACGCCAATATGGGGCGTAAAGTTGCATTGCAGTATGAACAGCACGTTGGTTTGCCGACAAATTGTTTCGCAGAAACCCAGTATTTTGTCACCGACTTAGTCGTTTTAGATTAGCCATATCCCAAAAGGCTTCGCGGCCCATTTTTTTTCAAAAGATTATTTATTTTTACAACATTTTGTGTTTACAATTGCAGCAGCGCATGTGCGCAATACAATGAACAATCAACAAGGAGCTTCACTTGAATAAAGCAGACTTAATCGCAGCGATTGCTGACGATGCCGAGATTTCTAAAGCAAAAGCAGAGTACGCATTGAATTCTGCTATCGAGCACATTATTAAAGCAGTAACCAAAGGTGACTCAGTGCAATTAATCGGTTTTGGAACATTTGCCTCTGGTAAGCGCGCTGCTCGTATGGGCCGCAATCCAAAAACAGGCGAACCCCTCAAAATTGCCGCCTCCAAGACGGTGAAGTTTTCTGCTGGTAAGGCATTTAAAGACGCTGTTAATAAGCGTAAAAAGTAATCGAGAGCGATCTCTTAGAAGCCCAGCTTCGGCTGGGTTTTTTATTGCCGGTTAGCTTTGTACGAGTCGTCGATGGCGATGAATGCTCATTAAGATACCGGCCCCAAACCCAAGCGTGACAAGGGCGGTGCCCCCATAGCTAAGAAGCGGGAGGGGAACGCCTACTACCGGTAGAAGTCCAGTCACCATACCGATATTTACAAAGGCATAGGTGAAAAAGATCATGCTAATTGCCCCACCTAATAGACGCGTAAATAAAGTAGGCGCATTAACTGAGATTGCCAGACCACGTTTAATGAGTGCAAAAAAGAGCAGGATTAAAAGAATATTGCCAAGAAATCCAAACTCTTCAGCAAAAACAGCAAAAACAAAGTCAGTATGCTTTTCAGGGATGAACTCTAAATGGGATTGGGTTCCCTCGCGCCAGCCTTTGCCAAAAAAACCACCAGAACCGACCGCAATAATCGCTTGAATGGTATGAAAGCCCTTCCCTAGCGGATCACTGGATGGGTCGAGCAGCGTACAAACCCTATTTTTTTGATACTCCCGAATCAACGGCCAATTGACATCGGGCGCACAGATGCTGCCGCTAAATACGATGAGTAGCAATATAGCAGCTGCACCAATTGCGACAATTGGAATAATCCAGCGCCAGGGTAAGCCCGCCAAGATAATGACATAGAGGCCAGAGGCAAGTACCAATAGCGCAGTTCCTAAGTCAGGTTGACGCGCAATCAGAAATACTGGTAAAGCAAGTAATAAAGCTGCTACAACATAATCAAGCCCTGATCGAATGCCCTCTCGTTTTTGGAAATACCAAGCGAGCATCAGTGGCACTGCAATCTTCATGATCTCCGATGGCTGAATCACGATACCAACATTAATCCAGCGTCTGGCCCCTTTTTTGACTAATCCAAAAATAGCAACAGCGATCAGTAGAGCTATCCCAATGCCATAAATCCATACTGCGGCGGTTTCAAGCCACTTGGGTGGAATTTGCGAGACCGCCCACATGATCACAAAAGCAATGACCAGGTTGCGGATTTGATCAACGAGTGCAACAGGGGTTCCCTGCCCGGCGGATAAAAAGACAACAAAACTGATGGTTGCAAGGGCTAAGAAGATGAAACCTAGGCGGGCATCAAAGCCACTAAAGGCTTGCAAAAGAAGTGATTGAAGGCGGGCTATGGCACTCTTTTCCATTCTGGAATCTCCTTAGGCCATTTGCCATCAATGTAGTAATCAAGTGCTTTGCGTGCAATCGGCGCAGCTTGCGTAGAGCCAAAGCCCGCATTCTCAACAATCATCGCAATGGCAATTTTGGGTTTGTCATTGGGCGCGTAGGCTACAAACAAAGCATGGTCGCGAAGAAACTCAGGAGTTGATGCGTGGTTGTAATTTTTAGAATTCAAACTAAACACCTGGGCGGTACCTGTTTTACCACCTGAACTATAAGCAGCCGTTCGAAACGATGAGGCCGATGTTCCTGATTTGTTGGTCTCCATCATTGCCTTTTTGATGATCTCTACATTTTCAGGTTTTAGATCAATTCGATAACTTTCTTTGGGGGTGGTGAGTTCTTTTTGACGAGTAAATGGATCTTCAATCGCTTTTGCAATATGCGGCTTCATCACCACGCCATAATTGAGAACATTTGCAAGACCGTGCGCTAATTGCAAAATCGTAAAGGCGTTATATCCTTGCCCAATTCCTAGTGAGATAGTTTCACCCTCGAACCATTTTTGCTGCTCTGGTTTCTTAAAGGCCATTTTTTTCCATTCCGTCGATGGCAACACCCCCTTTACTTCGCCATCTAAATCGATGCCGGTAAGCTGACCAAAGCCTAAGGGCTTCATAAAATCGTGCATCATGTTGACGCCCATGTCGCGCGCCAAAAGGTAGTAGTAGGTATCGCAAGACTCCACAAGGGACTTCTCCATATTTACCATCCCATGACCGCCTACCTTGATATCACGAAAAGTATGATTGCCGAAGGTAAAAAATCCAGGGTCAGCAATTGCATCTTCGGGCTTGCGCTTATTGAGCTCTAGAGCTGCAAGTGCCATAAAGGGCTTATAGGTTGATGCAGGGGGGTAAATTCCTTTGAGTGGTCGGTTATAGAGTGGCTTTTCTTTTGACTCGTTCAATTCCTTCCAGGTCGTCGGATCAATTCCTTCTACAAAGTCATTGGGATTGAAATTGGGCTTTGAAACAAAAGCAAGGATGTCACCAGTTTCTGGCTCAATCGCCACAAAAGCCCCTCGATACTTACCGTAGAGTTCTTCAACCAGCGCTTGTAATTTAATATCAATCGAGAGAATGACATTTTTACCAGGAATGGATGGCTTACTTGAAAGGGTGCGCACAGGTTTACCGCCAGCAGTAATTTCAACCTCATCGTAGCCCGGAACCCCACGTAAGACCCTTTCATAGGTTTGTTCAATGCCAATCTTTCCAACATATTGAATACCAGGTAAGAACGCGCCTTGGAGTGCATAAGGGTCTTTGCTGCCCTTTGTAGCCTCAAGCTCGTTTTGCATCCGCTCTTTATCTTTTTGCGAGACGCGTCCAATGTAGCCAATTAAATGGGAGGCTAACTCGTTATAGGGATATTCACGAAAATTACGAGCACTGACATCCACACCTGGAAAGCGATAGCGATTAGCTAGGAAGCGAGCCATTTCGGCTTCCGTCAGCATCGAGCGCAATGGAAAGACGCCCATATTTCGTGAATCCTCAAGTGCACGCTTAAAGTTGCGACGATCTCGGGGGCTTATCTGAATAATCTCAGAGAGCTGATTAATCAGATCATCCACATTACCTTTAATTTGTGAGGCATCAACCTCTAATGTCAGTGCTGAATAATTGCGTCCAATCACAATTCCATTGCGATCAATTAGCAAACCCCGATTAGCAGGTACGGGGACAATTGCAATTCGATTACTTTCAGCAAGTGTTGAATATTGCTGGTGACTAACAATTTGTAACCAAAACAAGCGAATAATTAATAAACCAAAACAAATCCCCACAAACACCATTGCAATCCGTGCCCGCTCTTGAAACGAATAAAGATCCGGTTTTTTAATTGAGGCCATACCGCTTACAGAGGTCGATGAGGGTCAACATCAATGGGGCGCCGTTGTGGTAGCAGTAAAAGATAACTAGCAAGGGGCCAAAGTAGGGCTTCAATAACGGCTTGGATCAGACTCGTTAGCCCCCACCAATGGATTTGTTCATTTAAAGCCCACAGGACAATAACCGGAAAAATAGAAACTAAGGCAAAGATAGGAAATACGTTTAGGATTTGAGTAGTCACAGGCAAAGCAGTGATGCGGTGATGCCATGCAATTGCAATATATGCCACTAAAGAGTAGCTAAAGGCGTGAACCCCGAGTAAGGCTCCGCTATGAATATCCATGACTAACCCAAATACAAATGCGGTAATAACACCAACAAAGCGATGTTGATGAATATTCCAAAAAACAATACAAATAATCAACCAATCTGGGACCCATGCATGGTTACCCCAAGGTAAAAAATTAAGCAACAGCGCAACGATTAAGCTAAAGTAAATGAATGGAGCCTTGACAGGGCGGAGAATATATCCGCTTTGGAAATCAATCATGGCTGTCCCTTTGGTCGCGTCTGTCGTCGACCAGTCGACGATGGCGCATTAGTGTTTGCGGCGGGCTTGGCATCTAATTGCGCATCGTAAATTAAAGCAAGTGCCTGAAGGTGACGATTCACTTCGGCAATTGGGCTACAAAACACATTAGCTGAATTTTGATCGAGATTACGCTCAATTTTAGTAATTACAGCCACCGCAAACCCTGGTGGATAAACTCCATCAACTCCTGAAGTTAAAAGAATGTCGCCAACCTCAAGATCGCTTGCTACAGGTAAGTAACGTAACTGTAGTAATTGACCGCGCCCATTTCCCACCACTGCAGCTCGAAGACCATTACGAGCAACCAGAACCGGGACTGCAAAATCACGATCTTCGAGTAAAGATACTTCGGCTGAGTTATCAAACAAGCGAACAACCTGCCCTAGAATGCCCATTTCATTAGCAATTGGCGAGCCCAATCGAAGACCTTGATTTTCGCCACGATTAATCACGACACGCTGTGAGATGGGGTTTGGTGGGTTAAATAAAATTTCGACGGGAACTGTTTTAAACGCCACCTTCTTTTGTAAATCTAGTAAGTTGCGAAGATTTTGATTCTCAACCGCTAGAAGCGCAGACTGATTAGCAAGTAAGGCAAGCTCCGCTTGTCGTGATTTGAGCACCTGATTTTCTTTTTCTAGCGTGCTGCGACTGGTTAAATAATCACCGCTTCCTGAAATCATCGAGCTGGGTAAGAGCATCAACTGCTCAAATGGTCGCAGCACGATATGAACTTGATTGCGAATAAAGTCCAACGACTTGATTTGAAAATCAACAATCATCAGTGCTAAGCTAACTACAAGGCACGCAATTAATTTAGCAAGCGCAGGAATGCCTTGCTTGAAAAGTGGTGGGGCACTATATTGCACAGCCCGCTCCGGCACTAAGCCGCCTATTCTTGTGAGAACACTCCACCTAATTTATCCATGCGCTCTAATGCGATGCCGCAACCACGTGCAACACAGGTCAGAGGATCTTCTGCGATATGGATTGGCAAACCAGTTTCTTCCATCAAAAGACGATCGAGGTCGCGTAACAACGCCCCTCCACCAGTCAGCATAATTCCGCGCTCAGCGATATCAGCCGCAAGCTCAGGCGGCGTTTGCTCTAAAGCAGCTCTGACTGCGGTCACAATTTGATTTAAGGGATCGGTTAATGCTTCTAGGATTTCATTGCTGGTCACGGTAAAGCTTCGAGGGATTCCCTCCGAGATATTGCGACCTTTGATTTCTAGCTCTTTTACTTCGGTGCCAGGAAAGGCTGAACCAATTGCTTTTTTAACTGCTTCAGCTGTTTGTTCGCCAATCAGCATGCCGTAGTTTCGACGGATGTAATTCGTAATTGCTTCATCGAACTTGTCTCCTCCAACCCGAACTGAGCCTTTGTAAACCACGCCGCCCAAGGACATCACGCCGACTTCAGTCGTACCACCACCAATATCAACCACCATCGAGC
>CANHDS010000020.1 GCA_947459465.1 Burkholderiaceae bacterium
GCCGAAGTATTTTGCTTATACAGAAAAAATCTGTGCCCATGGCCGCAATGGCAAGGTCGGATGCTCGGCGTGTATTGATGTATGTTCAACCCAGGCAATCCAGTCTGCGTTTAAAGATGGTCAGGGCAGGGTAGAGGTCAATCCTAATCTTTGTATGGGATGCGGCGCCTGTGCTACCGTTTGTCCCTCAGGAGCGATGCGCTATAACTTTCCGAGTGTTGCGTATCAGGGTCGGCAGCTCAAAACGCTTGCACAAACGTACTTGAGCAGTATTGGTAGCTCGAAACCCGGTCAGAATGCCCCAACTTTATTGATTCATAGTCAACAGGCTGGTACCACTCTTTTAGAGAACGTCGGGCGCGCTGCCCGCACAACACCCAAACAAATGATTGGATTACCAGCATTTGTAATTCCATTTGCGGTTGAGCATATTGCATCTACTGGAATTGATTTGTGGTTTGGGGCCATGTCCTATGGTTTTGGCGAGGTTCTTTTACTTTTGAGTGGTGATGAGGATCCTGGATACCGAAGCGCGCTTACCGAGCAGGCAGATCTAGCCAATTCGATTACGCAAGCATTGGGCTATGACTTGCGTGTGCGCTGCATCATGGCTTCCTCAAGCGCGGATGTTAATACCGTCAATCAGGTAATGATTGAGCTACTCACACGTAAATCTCAAAAATTGATGGCGCCGCCAGCTAGCTTCGCTTTGGCGATGCAAAAGCGTGAGACCCTCGAGATGAGCTTGGAACATTTGTTGCAATTTGCGCCACAGGCACTTCCTGCTGAAGGCGTGCCATTGCCCGCTCACTCACCCTTGGGGGCAATCGTGGTGAATAAAGATGCATGCACGCTTTGCATGTCTTGCGTGGGAGCTTGCCCCGAAGGTGCATTATTGGATAACCCCGACGAACCGCAACTCTCATTTATTGAAAAGCAATGCGTGCAATGCGGGCTATGTGAGCAAACCTGCCCTGAGCAGGCAATCGCCTTAAGCCCTCGTTTAAGCTCGATTGAGCAACGAAAGCAAAAGGTTTTACTTAACAAGACCGAACCATTTCATTGCATCAGTTGTGGCAAGGCATTCGGAACTCTTAAGATGGTCGAGTTAATGCTTGGCCGGATTGGTACACATCATGCATTTTCTGGTGATGCACTGGATCGCTTGAAAATGTGCAGCGATTGCCGAGTCGTGGACATGATGAAAAAAGAACTGTGAACAAAATCCATGAGTGAACCGAATACTCCCGAGAAACCAGAGCTCAGCCAAGAGGGCCTTGTCGAAGACTTAGCGCGCGCTGATTTATATGGCTTACTTGCCAGTTTATTTTTTCAGCCACCAGACCAAGTATTGCTGGATCAAATTAAGGACTCAGAAAACTCCGTAACCCCTGATAATCAGGCACCACTGGCCAATGTTTGGACGAATTTGGTCGAAGCAGCCAAACATAGCAAAGCATCGGATTGGAAGGCCGAGTATGACAGTAGTTTTTTAGGGGTAGGCAAACCCAATGTTTTTTTATATGGCTCCTATTACCTCGCCGGACATTTGCATGAAAAGCCACTCCTGGAGATTAGGCGTTCACTCCAGCAATTTGGGCTAGAGGCATCTGATTCAGTCTCTGAAACCGAGGATCATATTGCAGCCTTATTCGAGGTCATGCGCTACCTGATTGCCGGGGAGGATGTCGAGGTAGCGAATTTGACCAATCAGCGAATATTCTTCAACGATCATATTCGCCCTTGGTATGACGATTTGTGTGATGCAATTGACGCTGATCCGGAAACCCACTTGTATAAAGCGGTCTCGGCGCTCACCCGAGAGTTTTTAGCCATTGAAAGTCAAAGTTTTGATATGGTTTAGTCAAATTCAATTGACACCATAGTTTCGGTATTTAAGGGTAAATCCTAGCCAAAAAACATGCAAAAACTTACATAAATGATTTAGTTCTTCTAAACTAAGGAAGTAGAAATACAACAACTATATTCGTATAAAGGAATATTTATGGACAGCAAAAAACCAGAAGCAAATGAAAAAACGAAATCATCGCGTCGCACGTTTTTCATCGGGGCGGGAGTCACGGTTGGCGCAGCTGCGGTTGCTTCCCAAACACCATTAGGGCAAGCCGTTGTTCAAAATGTTGCTGAGGCGGTCACTACTAAGCCAGATGGCTACCACCTCACTGCCCACATTAAGAAGTATTACCAAACAACGCTTATTTAATCGAGCGTTTTTTTTGAACTAGATAAACACTTTTAATTCGCATATCGCAGGAGTCTCACCATGAGCCTAACTCGCAAATCCACCTCAGCCTCTAGCCGGGTTCCATCCCAATTAATTGGTAGTCTCTCGCGCGGTCTGCGTGCAGCGGTTCCCACCATGGATCGTCGAACATTCCTAAAGCGTTCTGGTATCGGCGTCGGCGCTGGTATTGCTGCCACTCAATTAAACATGCTGCAAAAAGCCAATGCAGCTGATACCAAAGCAATGCTTGATGGTAAAGGCAAGATTGAGGTTAAACGTACCGTTTGTTCACACTGCTCAGTAGGATGTTCATTTGATGCCACCGTTGAAAACGGGGTCTGGGTTCGTCAAGACCCCGTATTTGAATCCCCCATTAACATGGGTGGCGCTTGTGCGAAGGGCGCAGCGTTACGCGAACACGGTCATGGCGACTACCGTTTACGGACCCCCATGAAACTGGTTGATGGTAAGTACCAAAAAATTTCTTGGGACCAGGCGCTTGATGAGATTACAGCTAAGATGAAGGATCTGCGGACAAAGTTCACCCCTGATTCCATCTTCTTCATCGGTTCTTCAAAGTACAACAACGAGCAAGCCTATTTGCTTCGTAAGTTTGTATCGTTCTACGGTACCAACAATACCGATCACCAAGCACGTATTTGCCATTCCACCACGGTTGCGGGTGTTGCAAATACCTGGGGCTATGGTGCGATGACCAATAGCTACAACGACATGATGAATTCAAAGGCAGCCATCTATATTGGCTCGAACGCTGCTGAAGCTCATCCAGTCTCGATGTTGCATATGCTGCACGCTAAAGAAAATGGCTGCAAAGTAATCGTGGTCGATCCACGCTACACCCGCACCGCAGCGAAATCGGATCAGTACGTACGGATCCGTTCAGGTACCGATATCCCGTTCCTCTTCGGCGTTCTCTATCACATCTTCCAAAACGGTTGGGAAGATAAAAAGTACATCAATGATCGCGTCTTTGGTATGGACGATATTCGTAAAGAGGTCATGGAAAAATGGACTCCAGCGAATGTGCAAGAGGCTTGCGGCGTACCAGAAGCTCAAGTTAAGAAAGTTGCAGAAACCTTGGCTAAGAATCGTCCTGGAACCATTGTTTGGTGTATGGGACAAACACAGCATACCATCGGCAATGCGATGGTACGCGCGTCTTGCATCCTGCAATTAGCCCTCGGCAATATTGGAGTCTCTGGTGGTGGTGCCAACATCTTCCGTGGTCACGATAACGTTCAAGGTGCTACTGACGTAGGTCCAAACCCCGATTCTTTGCCAGGCTACTATGGCCTTGCTGCTGGTTCTTGGAAACATTACGCTGCTGTATGGGGCGTTGACTACGATTGGATTAAGGGCCGTTATGCGCCCGACATGATGGAGAAGTCAGGAACAACCGTTTCCCGTTGGGTCGACGCTGTTCTTGAAAAAGACGATATGGTGGATCAAGCCACCGCCGTCAAAGGTGTGTTCTTCTGGGGTCATGCACCAAACTCTCAAACCCGTGGCTTGGATATGAAGCGCGCCATGGATAAATTGGATCTGTTAGTGGTGGTTGATCCTTATCCAAGTGCCACTGCGGCGATGGCCGCTATGCCACCCGCACCAGGCGATAGCGTCAATAAAAACCGTGCGGTTTATTTGTTACCAACCACCACTCAGTTTGAGTGCGCTGGTTCCGTGACCGCATCGAATCGTTCGATCCAGTGGCGTGAGAAGGTGATTGATCCACTCTTTGAGTCGGTACCTGACCATGTGCTCATGCAGGCGTTTGCCGATCGTTTGGGTTTTGGCAAAGAACTCTCGAAGAACTTCAAGATGCTTGATTCCAAGTTTGCAGGTAAGAACTGGAAAGAGCCTGAGATTGAGTCGATCTTGCGTGAAATTAATCAAGCCGTGTGGACCATTGGCTACACCGGCCATACCCCAGAGCGCCTGAAGGCTCATATGCGGATGATGAGCGTGTTTGATCCGAAGACACTGCGTTCACGTGGTGGAAAAGATCCGGTAACTGGCTACGATACTGCAGGTGATTACTTTGGATTGCCATGGCCTTGCTACGGCAATGCAGCCCTTAAGCATCCTGGTTCACCCAATCTGTATGACACCAGTAAGCACGTGATGGATGGTGGAGGCAATTTCCGTGCCAACTTTGGTGTTGAGCGCGATGGTAAGTCGTTGCTAGCAGCCGACGGTTCATTCTCGAAGGGTGCTGATATTAAGACCGGCTACCCCGAGGTTGATCATGTGATGTTGAAAAAACTCGGTTGGTGGAATGAATTAACCGAGGATGAGAAAAAAGCGGCTGAAGGTAAAAACTGGAAGACCGACCTCTCCGGTGGAATTATTCGTGTCACCATGAAAAACCACGGTTGCCATCCATTTGGTAATGCGAAGGCTCGTGCAGTGGTCTGGAACTTCCCGGATGCTATTCCAATTCATCGCGAACCCTTGTATTCCACATTGCCAGCGATGGTTGCAAAGTATCCAACTCACGACGATATGAAGACTTTCTGGAGGATGCCAACACTCTTTAAGACTGTTCAAGAGAAAAATATCGCCGATAAGTTGTATGAAAAGTTCCCAATTATTCTGACCTCTGGTCGTTTAGTTGAATATGAGGGCGGTGGAGAGGAGACGCGTTCAAACCCATGGCTCGCAGAGTTGCAGCAAGAGAACTTTGTGGAAATTAATCCAAGTGCTGCAGCGCGGCGTGGAATTAAGAACTGGGACTTTGTTTGGGTGAAATCGCCCACTGGTGCCAAGATCAAAGTTCGTGCTTTGGTAACTGAGCGTGTTGCTGCAGATACCGCATTCGTACCGTTCCATTTCTCTGGATGGTGGGAGGGCAAGGATCTGCTCGACTTTTATCCAAAAGGTGCTTATCCAGTCGTGCGTGGTGAGGCTGTGAATACTGCCACAACCTATGGATATGACCGCATCACGATGATGCAAGAAACCAAGACCACGATCTGTCAGATCGAAAAGGCCGCTTAACTAACACCGCATAGTCAGGAGATCAAATATGGCAAGAATGAAATTTATCTGCGACGCAGAACGGTGTATTGAATGCAACGGTTGCGTCACTGCATGTAAGAATGAGAATGAGGTTCCATGGGGCGTTAATCGTCGACGGGTTGTAACGATTAATGACGGTATTGTTGGGGCTGAGAAATCCATCTCGGTGGCATGTATGCATTGTGCGGATGCACCGTGCATGGCAGTTTGCCCGGTAGATTGCTTCTATCGCACCGACGAAGGCGTGGTTCTCCATAATAAGGACACTTGCATTGGCTGTGGCTATTGCTCGTATGCCTGCCCATTTGGCGCACCCCAGTTCCCAAGCTCTGGCACATTTGGCTTACGCGGAAAGATGGATAAGTGCACCTTCTGTAGTGGCGGCCCCGAGAAAAACGGTAGCGTCGCTGAATTCGAGAAGTATGGCCGTAACCGCCTCGCTGAAGGTAAGTTGCCCCTATGTGCTGAGCTTTGCTCAACCAAAGCACTGATTGGCGGTGATGGTGATGTGATTGCCGATGTATTCCGCACCCGTGTGGTCAAGCGGATGGCTGCTGGTAAGAATGCAGGGGCCGATGTATTTGGCTGGGCGACGGCTTATGGTAAGCCCAATGCACCAGCTCCCGCTGCTAAGCCTGCTGCTGGAGGTAAATCATGAAATTAGCCCTGACTGGCGCCTTAGTTGCAGCCTCACTTTTAGTGGCGGGTTGCAACGAGGCGGCCGTTGGTACTTCAGCATCTAAGCGGCCCGATATTGCACCCTATATGGGAGCTGATAACGGGTTTATGGCTAAAGGCTGGAAACCAGGCGATCAAGCAAGTTGGAATGCCGAAATTACCAAGCGTAATCAACTTCAGTCTGAGTACAGCCGAATCAAATAAGAATTAAAACAATTTGGGGATAATCCAATGAATGTATCGTTTGGCTCTATGCTACGAACTTTGCTTGTTGTTTCAAGTCTTGCTATCAGTTCCGTCAGTTTTGGACAGCAAGGAACCGCGCAGTCCCCTACACCGCAAAAGGTGGAGTCGGTCAACATCATGGATGTTGGGAGATCCCCAAACTCAACTTCAAAAGCAGCGGTTGACGCCGGTGTAAATCAGCCAGGTAACAACGCACCCATTTGGAGAGCGGTAAACAGCGAAACCGTGCACTACACCTCGTTGCCTGGGGCTGAAAATGGTGTATTGATTCAGAAGACGGGCCAAGAGTGGCGCTTAATTCGTAATGGTGTCATCACTGTTTACGGCGCATGGCTACTGACCTTTGTATTTTGCGCGATCACTGCAGTGTTTATTTTCAAAGGTTCAATTAAATTGCATGAGCCGATGTCGGGTCGTAAGATCCAGCGTTTCACATTGCTTGAGCGTATTACGCATTGGACGATGGCGTTCACGTTTGTTGCACTTGCTCTCACTGGCATATTAATTTTGTGGGGAAAATATTTCCTTTTGCCTCTGATGGGCCCAGGCCTGTATGGACCTTTTCTATTAGCGTGCAAAAACATTCATAATTTTGTTGGCCCTGCTTTTACAGTCAGCATCTTCGTATTTTTCATCCTGTTTGTGCGCAGAAATCTGCCTGAAAAAGGCGATTGGGAGTGGGTTAAAGGACTCGGTGGTTTACTCACCGGCAAGCACATCCCAGCAAACTATTTCAATCCTGGCGAGAAAATGCTGTTTTGGGTTCTGTTGGTGATTCTGGGTTCAATCGTTTCTGCTTCGGGCTGGGTTCTCAATATGATCGTGCCCTTTATTCAAATTGAATACTGGCGGGGTACGATGCAAATTGCAAATATTGTTCACAACGTCGGTTCAATTTTGATGGTCGCGATGGCACTTGGTCACATGTACATTGGCTCAATCGGTATGCAAGGTTCATTAGACGGCATGCGTACAGGCTATTGTGATGAGACCTGGGCTAAGGAGCACCATCAGCGCTGGTATAACAAATTAGGAAAGGGGTAAGCACAATGAAACGCTGGTTAGTTACTACTGCTTGTTTATTTGGATCATCCGTTGCCTTAGCAGCATTGCCACCCCCAACCCCCCAACAAGCAGAAGCTGCCGAGTTAGCAAAAGCACGCACTGCTTACGCTAACGTAGTAGCAAATTTTCAGCTATGCCAATCCATTAACGCGGTTGCCATGAAATACAAAAAAGCAGGCACTCCGGATCCAGCACCCTGCGTAGCTCCACCCCCATTTGTGCCCCCAGCGACTGCCTCTGTAGCTCCTGCTGCAGCACCCGCTAAGAAA
>CANHDS010000021.1 GCA_947459465.1 Burkholderiaceae bacterium
AACCATTTCGGGCGATACAAAGTCTATTCATACGATTGTTCTACCCGATGGGGAGTCGTATAAAGACTGGCTTACCCTACAAAAAATCTTTGATGCTTTATTAACGCATGGGGCTGATCGAAAATCAGTACTAATAGCTCTCGGTGGCGGCGGGATTGGCGATATGGTGGGTTTTGCAGCAGCTAGCTTTATGCGTGGCATTCAATTTATTCAAGTGCCCACTACTTTATTAGCTCAAGTTGACTCTTCGGTGGGCGGTAAAACTGGGATTAATCATCCCCTTGGTAAAAATATGATTGGCGCCTTTCATCAACCGGTTGCGGTCATTGCTGATCTCGACACCCTCAAATCACTCCCGTCAAGAGAGTTATCGGCTGGTTTGGCAGAGGTGATTAAACATGGGGCGATTGCAGATGCTGCATTTTTTGCTTGGATTGAAGGGCATCGTCAGGAACTATTAAATTGCGATAGCAATGCCATGAGTCATGCAGTCGAGCGCTCTTGCGAAATTAAATCAGCGGTGGTAGCTGCCGACGAAAAAGAGTCCGGTATTCGTGCCATCTTAAATTTTGGCCACACCTTTGGCCATGCCATCGAATCCGGCTTAGGCTATGGAGAATGGTTGCATGGGGAGGCTGTGGGATGCGGAATGGTGATGGCGGCCGACCTGTCTTCTCGCCTAGGTTATTTACAAACCGAGGAAGTAAGTCGCATCAAAAAACTAATTGCAGCAATGGGCTTGCCCGATTGTGCGCCTAAACTTGGCAATAGCCGTTTCTTTGATCTCATGCGAATCGATAAAAAATCTGAGGGTGGAGAAATTCGCTACATCACCCTTGAGAAGATTGGAAAAGCAAAAATTGAAGCGGTTGATGATGCGATCGTTGACGAGGTCTTAACGACTAATCAAGCAAGGTAACCTGGATGGCTTGCCCGGCTTGGTCACTCACAAAGCGGGATAAATCAGCAAGCAATTCATTACCTGTTTTTGTATCAAGCCAGCGTGGCTGATGGATGGTTCCGGCCCAACGGTAATGAAAACCTCCGGCCTTGCAGGCCACCCAAATTTCGTGCAAGGGTGGCTGGGTGTTTACGACGACGACACTGCGATCCCGAAACACAATATTAATGACATTACCTCCTTGACGAGCAATATCAAGGTCAAGATCTAGGCGCTCATCGGCATTTTCTAGCGATAGCTCAATCGATTGCAACAGATGACTAGCGAGCTGATGAAATTGCTTATCATCAATTTTGTCAATCTGGGATGAATGGGTGTTCTGCATGCTATATTCAAACTCGGGTGATAAAGAGATGATATCGATTGTAGTTAAGATTCCAGTTTGTGTTGCTTTAATGTCCCTCGTTGGGTGCGGGGTAAGAGGGCCTTTGTTTTTACCCAATGTGCCGCCCGTTCCGCCCCAGCCAACGCAACCGGAACCCAAGGGTACCCTATACCCACCTAAAGAATCAGGCGTATCGACTCCCAATAGTTCAAGCTCGGCAAAATAATGACGCATTCCATTCCATCGCTAACCGGTTTTAGCAAACACCATGGGGAATGGTTTGCTGAAGGTATTTCACTATCTGCTTTAGCGAGTCGATATGGCACCCCCCTTTATGTCTACAGCAAGCATGCAATTTGTACGGCATACCGTGCCTATGATGTCGCCTGTATTCGCGCAAATGGGAGTCGACGCGCCAGAATTCATTATGCGGTTAAGGCTAATAGTAATCTTGCTGTTTTGGATGAGCTCAAGCAATTAGGTGCGGGATTTGATTTGGTTAGCGGCGGGGAACTCGCACGCGCTCTTCATATTGGTGCCGATCCCAAAAGTATGGTTTTTGCTGGTGTCGGTAAATCGGCTGATGAAATTAAATTTGCTCTGACAGTTGGCGTAAAGTGTATCAACGTCGAGTCTATCCCAGAACTGCATCGAATTAATTCAATTGCCAAGAGCTTAGGTCTTCGCGCTCCAGTTTCACTTCGCGTTAATCCTGATGTGGATGCTCAAACTCATCCGTATATTTCTACGGGCCTCAAAGATAATAAATTTGGGATTGCCTATTTCGAGGTTCTAAAAACATATCGAGAGGCTGCGCTACTACCTCACATTGATATCGTTGGCATTGATTGTCATATTGGCTCTCAAATCACCAATACCTCACCCTACCTTGATGCACTTGATAAGGTACTTGATCTAATCGATCAACTCAAGCGTGAAGGTATTATTATTCATCATCTCGATTTAGGTGGTGGTCTTGGGATTGACTATGGTTCGGATGCGCCACCTGACATCACAGAATTCACCAACACCCTACTCAATCGCGTGGATGAACGTGGCTTTGCACACCTCGATATTATTTTGGAGCCTGGTCGCTCCTTAGTCGGCAATGCCGGGGTACTCTTGGCCCAAGTCGAATATCTTAAAACCGGTACAGATAAAAACTTCTGTATTGTGAATGCCGCTATGAATGATTTAATGCGCCCAGCGCTCTACGATGCCTATCATGCGATCGTTCCGATTAAAGACTCTAGCGGTAAAGCAACTTCTTATGACGTAGTTGGCCCCGTTTGCGAATCAGGCGATTGGCTAGGTAAAGATCGCATCTTGGCGATTCAAGAAGGAGATGTGCTGGCTATTTTGTCCGCAGGCGCTTATGGCTTTGTTATGGCCTCAAACTACAACACCCGAGGAAGACCAGCAGAAGTCATGGTCGATGGCGATCAAGCTTATCTAGTAAGAGAACGCGAAGCTGTGAACAGCCTATTTGCTAATGAGCGAACGATTGGGACGAACTAATCAGTATTAGCGTAAACCAGCCATGTAGTCAGACACAGCTTTCATTTCAACATCTGACATCTTGGCAGCAATCGTACTCATTTGCACACTATTCTTGCGCGTACCCTCTCTAAACGCAATTAATTGCGAGGTCGAGTAATCCGCCCATTGACCACTCATACGAGGATACTGGGCTGGGATACCAGCGCCATTAGGGCTATGGCATCCTGAACAGGCCGGAATACCTTTTTCAGCAATGCCTGCACGGTAAATGCGCTGACCCAATGCAATGGTGTCTTTATTTTGAGCTGTGCCTAATTTGAGCTCTTGTTTATTAAGATAGGCTGCAAGATTGAGCATATCTTGATCAGTTAGCGCGGCTACCATTCCCATCATGACGGGATTCATACGGGTGCCATCTTTGTAATTCTTGAGCTGCTTGACCGTATAAGCAGTATGCTGGGCAGCCAACTTAGGCCATGACGCAACCCCACTATTTCCATTTGGGCCATGACAACCAACGCAAGACACAATTCCACGCTTTGGATCACCATTGTTATAAAGGGCATCGCCAGCGGCTGCATCCGCCTTGATCACTGCCGGAGTTGGAGCGCTGGTGGTCATCGCAGGAGCACCTGCTTTTGCAGGTTCAGCCGCATGAGCGAACGATACAAAACCGCCAACAAGAACAACCAGAAAGGCAAAAATATTTAATTTGGAGAATTTGCTGCTATAACGCATTATGGGTACCTAGCCTACTTTGAAATGAATTGATGTTTATACGAAATTCATGTGATTTTACAATAGCTTCCAGTCATGTCTAAACTGCACCAAGCCCGCTTCTTTACTACGGTCAATGAGCTTCAAACACTACCCCAGGGCGAGCTTCCTGAGATCGCCTTTGCGGGTCGCTCTAATGCTGGAAAATCCAGTGCAATCAATGTCTTATGTAATCAAAAACGCCTTGCTTTTGCGAGTAAAACCCCTGGGCGAACCCAGCACATCAACTATTTTGGGATTTACGCCAAAGATGAGCTCCTGGCATATTTGGTCGACCTACCAGGCTATGGCTATGCAGCGGTCGGTGAGGTAACCCGCTCCCACTGGAATGAGGTCTTAAGCGGCTACCTTCAAACCCGCAAGAATTTAGTTGGGCTAATCCTCATTGTGGATGCACGACGGGGTCTAACAGAGCTGGATGAACAAATGATCGCATGGTTTAGCGTGACCCAAAAACCCATCCATATTTTGCTCAGTAAGTCAGACAAACAAACCTTCTCCGAAAATCGCGCCTTGTTGCAAGCCATCTCAGAACAAATTAAACAATTTGCCCCTGCCCAGATTACAGCCCAGCTGTTCTCCAGCACAAAACGGGTTGGTCTTTTGGAAAGCGATACACTTATTCAACAATGGCTTTTTCCAGAACGTCACCCCGCTTAACCCTGTCCTGATTAGAGAGTATTTATATGTCTCAATACCCAGCCTATCGCCCTCGTCGCATGCGCCGTGATGATTGGTCGCGTCGCCTCATTCAAGAAAACCATCTTCGGGTTGACGATCTAATTTATCCAGTTTTCTTACTATCTGGAAGTAATCAAAGCCAAGCGGTCAAGTCGATGCCCGGTATTGAGCGGATTTCGCTCGATCGCTTATTTCATGTGGCTGAAGAATGTGTAGCCCTTGGCATCCCAGTGATGGCTCTTTTTCCTGTTATTGAGGTATCACTGAAATCAAATGATGGGGCAGAAGCTTTTAATCCTAAAGGGCTTATACCCACAGCAGTCGCTGAACTAAAAAAACGCTTTCCTAATCTTGGCATCATGACCGACGTTGCGCTTGATCCTTATACGAGCCATGGTCAGGATGGTGTACTTGATGATCAACATCGAATCCTCAATGACGAAACTATCGCGATCCTGATTCAACAGGCGATCTGCCATGCTCGTGCAGGGGTTGATATCGTCGCCCCATCGGACATGATGGATGGTCGCATTGGTGCCATTCGAGGGGCTCTTGAGAATCAAGGATTGATTCATACGCGCATCATGGCCTATGCTGCCAAATATGCTTCGTCGTTTTATGGTCCGTTTCGAGATGCCGTTGGGTCAGCAAACAATCTTGGTAAGGCGGATAAGAAAACATATCAAATGGATCCCGCTAATGGCGATGAGGCCATCCGTGAAGTAGGTTTAGATATTAGTGAGGGGGCTGATTTAGTCATGGTAAAACCTGGCATGCCCTATCTAGACATCGTCTATCGAGTCAAAGAAGCGTTTGGTTATCCCACTTATGCCTATCAAGTAAGTGGTGAATACGCCATGATCAAAGCGGCCGCTCAAAATGGTTGGCTAGATCATGATGCGGTGATGATGGAGTCTTTACTCGGATTTAAACGCGCCGGAGCCGATGGCATCTTGACCTATTTTGCGCTTGAGGCTGCGCGCTTACTCAAGCGCTAGGATTATTTAATTTCTAGCTCTTGCAAGCGATTTAGAAAACGGCTAGGAGCCATAAATCCAACGACTCTCAAGGACTTCTGTTCTTCACCAGCACCATTAAAGAACAAAATAGCAGGCGGGCCGTATAAAGCAAATTGCTTAAGCAATGCTTGGCTGTCTGGGTTATTAACAGTGACATCGGCCTGCACTAGAACAAACCGACTCATCGCTTTTCCAACCTCAGCATTGGTAAATGTAATCGCTTCCATTTCTTTGCAAGATATACACCAGTCAGCGTAATAATCGAGCATAACGGGCCTATTGTCAGCCTTTGCCTTTTGCAAAATACGGTTGAGTTCCGTACTCGAGCGTACCACTTGAAATACTAAATTAGGTGAGATCCGTTTTTCAGTACGGGCGCTTGTTTGGTTTTGATTACCGCTCACTAGCGTAATTGCTGGCCAAACAATCCAAACTGCTAAGGCGATTAATATCACCCCAAGCCCACGCTGTAACCACATCATCCATGCGCCCGTTTGTGGCAAGAAACTTCTGGCGCCCAATGCAATAAGCAATAACGGCAATCCCATTCCTAAGGCCATCACAAATAACAATCCCCCACCAAGCGTCATCGACCCAGTTTGTGCAACAAAGCCCAACACACTTGCTAGCGGCGCTGTAATACAGGGGCTTGCAACCAAAGTTGAAATCGCTCCAAGGCTAAACGCACCCGCCATGCTGCCGCCCTTTTGTCGCCCTGCTAGTTGATCCACTTTAGTCTGCCACGCTTGGGGCATCTTTAGCTCATATAAACCAAATAAGCTGCCTGCTAAAAATAACAGAAGGAGTGCAAACAGAATAAGCGCAATTGGACTTTGTAAGGCGCGCTGCACACCGCTTCCCAATGCGGCAGTCAGGACTCCTGCTAACGCATATAACAGAGCCATACCCAAAATATAAGCCAGGGCAAGATAAGCAGACCGACTTTTACTAATTGGGCTTCCATCCTGACGACCCAAAACAATGCTGCTCAAAATGGGGAGCATGGGTAATACACAAGGTGTAAAGGCAAGCGCAATCCCAAGAACAAAAAAACCTACAAATAAGTAGAAAGGTTTTGCATTCTCTAAATAACTTTTAATCGAGGTCACATCATCGCGCCCAGCCCATAAATCAGCGAGACTAAAGAGCGCTGGGCCTGCATTCGAAGTTCGTGTTGGTGCTGCATCTCCCTCAGGGATTGGCGCAACCCGAACTCCCGGAGCTGCAATAAAGTATTGATAGGTCATGGGTGGATAGCAAATACCTCCGTCCGCACAACCTTGTAAATCAATCTCTAGGCGAATCCCGCTTTGCGGTGTTTGTGTAAACCCAAGAATAACCTCAAAGGGCTTTGGAAAAATCTCCATTTTTTTTCCAAAGGTCTCATCAAACTTCTCAACCCCTCTAGGAATTTGAATACTTTTGGGAGCGGTCGGCTTATCGTTGATGAACAACCGATACTGCAACGACTCTTGGTAAATGTAATACCCCGAAACGGGTCGGTACTCAATGGCAATCTCATTGGTATTGGCAAGCCAAGTTGCCTCCACAATAAAGGCTTTTTCTGGAGGTAGAAAATCTTTAGCATGAACGAGGCTGCATAAGCCCGCTATCGATAATATGAAGAATACGAGCTGAGCTAATCCCCTCTGAATCATCTCGATTCCTCGTTTATCCACACGCCATAGGCTTGCGAATACTCAGCGGGTTTTAATGCCAGGATTTCAGGTAGTTGATACGGGTGATGGCTCTTAATAAATGCTTCAATGCGTTGCCATTGAGTAGTTGATGTTTTGGCACTTAACAAGACCTCAGTATCGTTACAAATTTTTCCATCCCACCGATAAACCGATTGAATTCCCTCCTGGATTTGCACACAGGCCGCCAGACGCTCGTCGATTAATTGCTGCGCTAATAATTTAGCCGCATCCATCGTTGGCAAGGTCGTGGTTACGATCAATATCGAATCCATACAAAGGGATGGTTCAAGCAGTAGGTTAAATAAAAAAGCCAGGCCGAAGCCTGGCTTTAACTATACCTGATGCTAATTTATCCTGCTGATGCAGGCTCCTGCTGGGGCGCCTCTTCGCCCT
>CANHDS010000022.1 GCA_947459465.1 Burkholderiaceae bacterium
TACTCGTTCGCTTAATTCGTCTTTAAATTCCAAACACTCTCAACGGCTGAGATCGCAACGATCCCAGCCGTTTCTGTTCGAACGATGCGTGGACCGAGTGATAAGGCGGTAAAACCAGCTTCTTTGGCGATTGCCTCTTCCTCTGGACTAAAGCCCCCTTCAGGACCAATCGCAATGGCAACACTTTGGGGTATGTGTCGATTGAGAAATTGATGGATCGAATCGGTACCAGTTGGACTTAGGATGATTTTTAACTGTGCCCCAGTTTCTTGAAATGCATCCCGAGAATGTTTGATGGGAGTGATTTCCGGAATCATCGTGCGATCGCATTGCTCACACGCCGCTTGGGCGATCGCCTGCCAATGAAGCATACGTTTTTCTAGGCGCTTAGGGTCATTTTTGAGCTTCACCACCGAGCGTTCGCACTCGATGGGAGAGATGGTTGTAGCCCCCGTTTCTACAGCCTTTTCGACGATCCAATCCATTTTGTCACCACTGGCAAGCCCCTGAATAAGTTCTACGCGATAGGGGAGTTCCCGGTGCCGATCTTCTTGGATATGGTCAATTTCAATCTGAGGAAGAGGTTCGTTATTTCCAAAGAGTCTTGCTACGGCAATATGGCCTTCGCCATCAAATACAGTGAACATATCATCTGGTCCGATGCGACGAACACGTAAGTGATGCGCTAAATCCGCATCAATCGAGAGCAGTAGTTTTTTTTGGTTTGATCGGGCCCAATCACCCGCTAAGAAGAACTGTGGCATGCAAACTAAGTAAGCGAGTGGACCAGTTACTTCTTTTTATTGCGGCAGTTCTTTTTCTGGCAATGGCCGTACATTGCAAGTGAATGTTCTTGTAACTTAAATCCAAGGGATTTGGCAATTTCATTTTGGCGCTTTTCAATCGCCGAATCGACAAACTCCTCCACATGGCCACAGTCTAGGCATACGAGATGATCGTGATGACTACCCTCGTTAAGTTCATAAATGGCTCGACTATCACCTTTACTTGACTCAAAATGGCTGCGAAGCAAGATACCTGCCTGCTCAAATTGGGTTAATACACGATAAACCGTAGCTAGACCGATATCGGAGTTGTCCTTCACCAGGGCCATGTAGACCTCTTCAGCACTAAAGTGCGAATTTGAGTTTTCCTGAAAAAACTCAAGGACTTTCATGCGCGGCGCTGTTACTTTTAGGCCAATTTCACGGAGGTCTGCGGGGGAGGCGTTTTGGCTCATATGGTTTGGCTCGATCGGCAGGTTTGGGCGCTAAAATCAGATACTTAATGATACGTTGAACTGTTGACCCATGCAGATTAGCACTTTTACTTGCCGCAAGCCAAATCGAGCTCTAGCATCACGGATGCTGATCGTGCTATTTGCCTGCCTTGGCCTTGGTGCCTGTACTTCGGCGGTTGATAACACCCAACGGGCTTGGATGAATAGTATCTTTCAGCCATACGTCCCAGACGTGGTCCAGGGCAACTTTATCTCCAGCGAGCAGTACGCACAACTAAAAGTAGGGATGAGTCGCGAACAGGTGCGTCAAATTATGGGAACACCATTACTTGCGAGCTATTTCCATGCAAATCGCTGGGATTACGTTTTTGAGTTTAAGCGCGAAGGTCAGACGATAGGTAAGGAGCGGCGCGTCACTTTATTTTTTGAAGGTGACAAACTCGTAAAATTTGATGGTGATGCCTTGCCTACTGAAGTAGAGCTTGTAGCTGAGATTGATAACTATGCGCGTGAGAAGCGAAGTTTTTGGGATGTGATGACGGGTAAAAATAAGCCACCAAAGCCAGCGAAGAAGCCACCACCTGAAGTGATGGTGATTAGTCAGCCAAATAATTTGCCAGCCCCAACACCCCAGCCTGATGTGGTGGTGACCCCCGTTAAAAATTAATAAGAGAGCATGCGATGCCAATGAAATTTGCAGTTGCGGGAGCGACCGGAAAAATGGGCAAGATGCTCATCGATACGATTTTGAGGACGCCGAACGCTCAATTAACAGGCGCTCTTGAACATCCTACTTGCCCATTACTGGGAACCGATGCAGGCGCATTTTTGGGTCAGCAAACCAATGTCCTAATTACGGATGACTTTACAAAGGGATTGTCTGGTGCAGAGTATTTAATTGATTTCACGCGCCCGGAAGGAACCCTGTTACACCTTAAGGCCGCGAAGCAAGCAGGTGTCAAAATGATTATTGGCACTACCGGTTTCACCTCAGAACAATTACAACAGCTTCGAAGTGCTGCCGACACCATTGCCATTGTGTTTGCGCCCAATATGAGCGTTGGCGTGAATGCCACCCTCAAAATTTTGCAAGTTGCCGCCCAATTGCTTAACAAAGGGTATGACATTGAGATTATCGAGGCGCACCATCGGCATAAAGTGGATGCACCCTCAGGAACTGCCATCAAAATGGGTGAGGTGATTGCCAAGGCGCAAGGCCATTCCCTGGCTGATCTGGCGGTGTATGCCCGTGAGGGTCACACTGGTGAGCGTAAGCCAGGCACCATTGGTTTTGCAACGATACGGGGTGGAGATATTGTGGGCGATCACACCGTGATCTTTGCCGGTGAGGGCGAGCGCATCGAAATCAGCCATCGCTCAACGAGCCGTCAATCTTATGCCGACGGTGCCTTACGAGCCGCTGCCTTTTTACAAAATCAGTCCAAAGGCTGGTTTGATATGCAAGACGTCTTGGGCCTCAAATAATTTAATCCCTAACAATAAGAACAATTAATGGATAAACATCAGGCTAAAGATTACGATTTTCGCAGTATCGAAGCGCGTGCACATCATGAGTGGCAAGCTCAGGACGTCTATCGTGTAAGTGAAGATGCAAAGACAGCTACTGGTCAATTAAAGCCCAAGTTCTATGCCTGTTCGATGCTGCCTTATCCCTCCGGTAAGTTGCACATGGGTCATGTGCGCAACTACACCATTAATGATGTGATGGCGCGCCAACTGCGGATGCAAGGCTATAACGTCTTAATGCCGATGGGTTGGGATGCATTTGGCATGCCTGCTGAGAATGCTGCACTTCAGAATAATGTGCCGCCTGCACAATGGACCTATCAAAACATTGATTACATGCGCGGTCAGATGGCAGCGATGGGACTGGCAATTGATTGGTCGCGGGAGATTGCAACATGCAAGCCTGATTACTACCGCTGGAACCAGTGGCTATTTTTAAAGATGCTTGAAAAAGGTATCGCCTATCGCAAAACCCAAACGGTCAACTGGGATCCAGTGGATCAAACGGTATTGGCCAATGAGCAAGTGATCGACGGTCGCGGTTGGCGCTCAGGCGCCTTGGTTGAAAAGCGAGAGATCCCAGGGTATTACCTCAATATCACTGCGTATGCGGAAGAGTTATTAACTGGACTTGATGATTTAGCGTGGCCTGAGCGTGTAAAGATCATGCAACAAAACTGGATTGGAAAAAGCCACGGGGTGCGTTTTGCATTTACCCATCAAATTCAGGATGACTCCGGTCGTTTGATTAACGATGGCGAGATGTACGTATTCACCACGCGCGCAGATACCATTATGGGTGTCACATTTTGTGCGGTTGCTGCGGAGCACCCACTTGCGGCAAAGGCCGCGCAATCTAATCCAGACTTAGCGCAATTCATTGAGCGCTGCAAAACAGGAAGTGTGATTGAGGCCGATTTGGCAACCCAAGAAAAAGAGGGAATGCCAACGGGTTTGTATGTGACCCACCCTCTAACCAATGAACCCATTCCGCTATGGGTTGGTAATTATGTACTGATGTCGTATGGCGATGGTGCGGTGATGGGGGTTCCTGCCCACGATGAGCGCGACTTTGCCTTTGCTAATAAATACCATTTGCCCATTAAGCAGGTGATTGCCGTCAATGGGGTAACGGATATTTTTAATACCTCGCACTGGCAAGAGTGGTATGCCCAAAAAGAGAACATTGAGTGCATTTACAGCGGCCCTTATGACGGCTTATCGCATCCAAATGCCGTTCAAGCGGTTGCTAAGGATCTGAAAGAACGAGGCCTTGGTGAGCTAAAAACTAGCTATCGCTTGCGCGATTGGGGAATTTCTCGACAGCGGTATTGGGGAACTCCAATCCCCATGATCCACTGCGACGGTTGTGGTGAAGTACCAGTCCCCGAATCAGATTTACCCGTGGTTTTGCCCGAAGACTGCGTACCCGATGGCTCTGGTAATCCTTTGAATAAACGCGAGGATTTTTTGAAGGTCGATTGTCCGAAGTGCGGCAAACTAGCGCGGCGTGAGACTGACACGATGGATACCTTTGTTGATTCGTCGTGGTATTTCATGCGCTACACCGGTCCCGATGCAAAAAGCATGGTGGATTCTCGCAATGATTATTGGATGCCAATGGATCAATACATTGGTGGTATTGAGCATGCGATCTTGCATCTGCTGTACGCGCGCTTTTGGACTAAGGTGATGCGCGATTTAGGGTTGGTGCGTTTTGATGAGCCTTTCCTAAATCTTCTCACGCAGGGCATGGTTCTCAACGAAACGTTTTATAAAGAAGATTCGAGTGGTAAAAAACAATGGATTAATCCTGCCGATGTCGAGCTCGATCTTGATGAAAAGGGGAGACCCATTGCAGCTAAGCTCATCAAGGATGGTTCGGCAGTACACATCGGTGGCGTCGAGAAAATGGCCAAGAGTAAAAATAATGGCGTTGATCCACAAGCCTTAATTGATCAATATGGTGCCGATACGGCACGGCTTTTTACGATGTTTGCTGCTCCGCCCGAGCAGCAACTCGAGTGGTCGGGTGCTGGTGTAGAGGGGGCCTCTCGATTCTTGCGGCGTTTATGGATGTATGCAAGCTCTCAAGCCGATCATTTGCAATCGGTGCAGGCTCCACTTCCTAATGATCTAACCGCTGCTGAAAAAGAACTGCGTTTTGAAGTGTATACGATTTTGAAGCAGGCAAACTTTGATTATCAGCGTCGTCAGTACAACACTGTGGTCTCGGCAGCAATGAAGATGCTCAATGTCTTGGAACCAATTCGGTTAGATCGGGCTGGTAATTCGATTCGTCCTGAAGTGCTTTTTGAGTCGATCGGAATTTTGTTACGCATTTTGTATCCTGTGGTACCGCACTGCACCTATGAGCTTTGGAAAGATCTTGGATTTACAAAACACTTTAGCTCCTTATTAGATGCGCCTTGGCCACAAGTCGATGAATCCGCATTGATTCAGTCCGAGATTGAGTTGGTATTACAAATTAATGGTAAGCATCGTGGTCAAATTAAGGTGCCTGCGGATGCCTCAAAGGATGCGATTGAGGCGATGAGCTTGCAAGCAGAACCTGTGTTGCGACTCTTAAACGGTGCAGTGCCAAAGAAAATCATTGTGGTTCCCGGTCGCTTAGTGAATGTGGTTGCATAAGGTGATGAGCGCACCCCGTAATTTCAATCGTCGCCTAATACTGCAAGGTACTCTCCTTGGCTTTATTTCCATTTCTGGTATTTCTGCATGCGGGTTTCGTTTGCGCGGATCGGTCACTATTCCATATAAATCGATTTTGATTTCAGGGCGACCATCGCCCCAATTACGTTTTGACCTCGAACGCATTATTGCGACCGGAACCAACGCAAAGGTAGTTACTTCGGGTAAGGATGCCGATTTGATTCTGGATATTGTGAGCGAGGATAGTACTCGGCAAATTTTGACCTACACCTCGACTGGGCAGATTTCGGCGTATCGACTCAATAATCGGGTGGTGTTCCGTGCCTTTGATAATACGGGTGCCGAAGTTATTCCAGAGTCGGACATTTATGTGATTCGGGATCTGGATTTCACCACGGCCACAGTATTGGCATCCGATATTCAGCAGCAGCAATTCTTAGAGAGTATGCGTTCTGATTTGGCATTACAGATTTTACGTCGCATTGCTACCCTAGGTCGGGTACGTCAATAAATTACCAATCTGATTGACTCGATGATCAAAAGTGATGCCTTTCAGATTCATTTAGCTGGTCTAGCAAAGGGTTCGCAGAGCTTAAATTCCTTATATATTTTTTCGGGGGATGAGCCACTACTCATGATGGAGGCGGTAGATAGCCTGCGGGCATTTGCTAAAACTCAAGGATTTACTGAGCGTGATGTCATGGTGCAGGATCGCTACTTTGATTGGCCAGCGTTGTTAAGCATTGGGCAAACCATGTCATTGTTTGGCGATAAACGCTTTGTGGAGCTTCGAATGCCAACTGGCAAGCCCGGTCGGGAAGGGGCAGACGTATTAAAGCGGTTTACAAATGGATTAGATTTGTCCGGTTCAGGGCTTGATGTCATTGTATGTATTCAGCTTCCGCGCCTTGATCTAAAGACTAAAAGCTCCGCTTGGTTTACAGCGCTTGATGAGGCTGGGATGGCTGTACAGATCGATTCAATTGAACGCAACCAATTGCCCCACTGGATTGCTAAGCGACTTTCACTACAGTCCCAATCAGTTGAGCCTGGCGAGGCGGGGCAGCGAAGTTTGCAGTGGATGGCTGATCAGGTGGAAGGAAATTTGATTGCCGCTCATCAAGAGATCCAGAAATTGGCCCTCTTGTATCCCAATGGAGTGATTACGGATGAGCAAATTCGTGCTGCAGTTCTCAAGGTCGCTCGCTATGACCTATTTGAGCTTACGGAAGCCATGCTCTCCGGTGATGCGGCTCGTCTTAATCGAATGGTGGATGGCCTACAGGGCGAGGGTGAGCCGTTACCATTAATCCTTTGGAGCATTAGCGATGAGCTAAGAACACTTAATCGGGCCCAAGATGCGCTTGCGGCCGGGGAAAGCTTACCAACCATCTTTCGCAATTATCGAATTTGGGGAAAGCGTGAGAAGCTTTACCCTATGGCCCTCAAACGTATTCAACCCAAAAAATTAAAGCAAGCTCTAATGCTTGCAGCCAATTTAGATAAGCAGGCAAAAGGTTTATGGGTTCGAGATCTTCCAGCCAATCCTTGGGATGGTTTGCGACTCGTTGGTAGTTTATTGCGTTAGAGTATCAACTATGGCTAATAAGATGAATCCAACGATTGAGCAAATGATGCTGACCATTGGTCAGCAAGCGCGTCTTGCCTCTAGAGCAATGGCGCGGGCGAGTTGTGAGCAAAAGAACCAGGCATTAAGTAATATTGCGAAGGCAATTCGCAGAGATCTGGCAAAAATTTTGATTGCCAACGCGTGTGATGTGGAGCGGGCTAAGGCTAATGGCCATGATGCAGCATTTGTGGATCGCTTAACGATGACTGAGAAGTCGATTGAGACCATGGCCTTGGGTCTTGAGCAAATCGTGACTCTGGGGGATCCAATTGGTCAGATCA
>CANHDS010000023.1 GCA_947459465.1 Burkholderiaceae bacterium
ATGAATCGTATCCATGATCTTTTTCGAATAGATTGCATTTTCATAGGTATTGCGTGATTGATTCTCGTAAAAGGCGGTGGTGTTTGTACTATCGGCAAGTCCTTGTTCTTGAATCAATTGTTTAAAAGCATCCGCCTCTGACATCCCTCTTGGATTCACTTTTCCAGAAAAGCCACTAAAGATAAATGGCTTATCTGGATACTTACGTATCAACTCCAACCCTTTTGTTACCCGCTCAGCGGCAGAGTGGATGGATACCTCACCCCGATCGATCGCAATATCCTCGCCGCTAATAGCCCCTCCTAAGATAATGATCCCAGCGAATTGGTCGGGGCTAAGATTCTGAATGGATGGTTTGGGAACGGCATCCTCCAGAATACGGGTTAAAGCCTCAGGGATAGGCATGTAACCAACAGTTAGGAATCCAATGACCGCTAGTGCTAAAAGGCGCTTGGTGAGGACGGGCTTACGAAGGATAAGGAAGAGCCATCCTAAAAGAGTGGCTAAAAAAATCAGGTTTAAAGGCTCAATTAGGAATTGAACAATCTTTGAGGTAATAAAAAATAGGCTATCCATGGGGGCATCATAATCAAAATCGTATTACCGAATAAGATAGAGTCTATGACTAGTGCATTAGTGTGGCTTCGACGTGATTTACGCCTATATGATCAGGCGGCTCTTCATTACGCCCTAAAACAATATCAACAGGTCTGGGTCTGTTTTATCTTTGATACCACGATTCTTAACCCACTAGTCTCTAAAGGCCAGGGTTTTGATCGCAGGGTAGATTTCATTTGGCAAACAATTGAAGATCTAGATAAAACGCTAATAGCTCGAGGAAGTCGAATCATTGCCCGTCATGGTGACCCAATTGAACTAATCCCTGCTCTAGCGAAACAACTCGGTGTACAAGCAGTTTTTACTAATCACGACTATGAACCCCCTGCAATCGAGCGTGACGAGCTCATCCAACAACAACTTACAAAAAACAGGGTTGAATTTCAGCATTTTAAGGATCAGGTTATTTTTGAGAAGACCGAAGTTTTAACTAACTCCGAAACGGTATTTTCGGTCTTCACCCCATACAAGAATGCATGGCTTAAAAAACTAAATTCCTCAGATCTCGAGCCTCTCGTCTGTGATACCCATCCCAGCTCACAAGGTCGATATGCCCCTATCCCCAAGAATATCGATGCCGGAATCCCCTCACTCGAGTCCATGGGATTTAGAGCTACTGGGATTGAAAAGTATCTCCCACCAGGACAACAAGGTGCTGAGCTCTTTTTGAGTGACTTTCTAAAACGGATTGATCAATACAACATTGGCCGAGACTTTCCTGCAACTAAAGGGGTGAGCTACCTCTCTACTTATTTACGCTTTGGTCTTCTATCAATCCGAGGCTTGGTGCGAGAGGCGCATCGTCGAATGCTAGCCGGTAGCCTTGGTGCAAGCACTTGGCTAAGCGAGCTTATCTGGCGTGATTTTTATTTCATGATTTTGGCCAATCACCCGCGCCTTGCCAGCGGCCAATCCTTTAAGCCCGACTATGACAAGATTGTTTGGGAGCAAGGCGCTAAAGCACAAAAATTGTTTAAGGCCTGGTGCGATGGCCAAACTGGTTACCCGCTAGTCGATGCAGCTATGCATCAACTCAATCAATCAGGCTATATGCATAATCGCCTACGAATGGTCGTAGCTAGTTTTTTGTGTAAAGACCTTGGCGTTGATTGGCGCTGGGGCGAGCAGTACTTCGCAGATCACCTCAACGACTTTGAGTTCGCCTCGAATAATGGTGGTTGGCAATGGGCATCCTCGTCTGGTTGCGATGCTCAGCCCTACTTCCGAATCTTTAACCCCATTACCCAATCGGAACGCTTTGATGGCGAAGGAAAATTTATTCGCCGCTACATTCCCGCCCTTGAAAGGCTATCGAATAAATCGATTCATGCGCCATGGCTTGCAGGCCAGCTTGAACTCGAGGCAGCAGGTATCGTTTTGGGTAAAGACTATCCCCGACCAATTGTCGATCATGATGAAGCTCGCAAGGCGACCTTGATTCGCTACAACGTTGTGAAAAAAGTGGCTTAAGTAATGACGCGTGTCTTTGCGATTGGCGATTTACAGGGTTGCTTAAAGCCTCTCAATCAACTTCTCCAGAAATTGCCGCGCAATGCAAAGCTAATCTTTTTAGGAGATCTCGTTAATCGCGGCCCGGATTCATTGGGAACTCTGCGACGCCTAAAGCAACTTCAAGAGGATGGGGTAGCTGAATGTATTTTGGGTAACCATGATCTGAACTTATTGGCGTGTGATGCAGGACTTCGTGATACCAAACCTCTTGATACGATTGATGATGTTTTGGCAGCACCTGATCGTCGTGAGCTCATCGATTGGTTAAGATATCGACCCATGGCGCTGAGTAATGGCAAGGTCTTACTGGTGCATGCAGGTGTCCTGCCCCAATGGAGCCTTAAGAAAACCTTATCGTTGGCCCATGAGGTGGAGATTGCACTACGCGATAAAAAATATCGAGATTTTTTAGCCCAAATGTATGGCAATACTCCCAATCGCTGGGATCCAATATTGAGGGGATGTGATCGGTTACGTTTAATCACCAATACCCTAACCCGGATTCGTTTTTGTACTGCCCAAGGTGAGATGGAATTTAAAAGCAAAGAGGGATTAGAAAGCGGGCCCGCTGGCTATATCCCGTGGTTTGAAGCTCCTAATCGTAAAACTCGGTCAACTCCGATTGTCTTTGGTCACTGGTCAACATTAGGGTTACTCAATCGCCAAGGGGTAATCGGAATTGATACTGGCTGCGTTTGGGGCGGCACCCTGACTGCGATCGACCTTGATCATTTAGAAACTACAAACCCAAATCGTTTAGCTGGCAACTCAAAACCACTTGCGATCAAGACAATTAGTGTGGCGGGTTACGATCACCCGCTACGGATGTGAGCTGACTAAATTTTCTGAAACGATTGTCGAGCTGCGAGAATAATCTCATCGACTACTGCGTTATCGTGAGCAATCGAGGTAAATCCAGCCTCATACGCAGAAGGAGCAAGATAAACGCCCTCGTTCAACATCGCATGAAAGAAACGTTTGAAAGCTTCAATATCAGTTTTGGTCACCGCCTCATAAGAAGTTGGTACTGTTTGCGAAAAATAGAACCCAAACATGCCACCAACACTATCGACCGAAAATGGAATCTTGGCTCGATTCGCTTCTTGCTCTAATCCCGCCATCAATTTTTTGGTTTGCTCAGTTAAACACTCAAAAAATCCAGGTCTAGAGACAATCTCCAAAGTCTTCGCCCCCGCAGCTACCGCAACGGGATTACCAGATAGGGTGCCTGCCTGATACACATTACCCAAGGGGGCCAGCTTTGCCATGATCTCGCGCTTACCACCAAAGGCTGCCATGGGCATGCCGCCACCCATGACTTTGCCCAGGCAGGTTAAATCGGGCTTAATACCATGCAAGGATTGAGTACCTCCCAAGGCCACCCGAAATCCCGTCATCACCTCGTCGTAAATCAATACGGCGCCATATTGCTGGGTGAGCGAACGAACTGCCTTTACAAACTCGGGGGTCGCACGAATCAAGTTCATATTGCCAGCAATCGGTTCCAAAATTAAAGCAGCTACGTGATCACCATGGCGCTTGAAAGCCTCTTCAAGCGCGCCAACGTCGTTATAGGGCAGCACTAAAGTGTGCTTCACTAAATCCTGAGGCACACCACCCGATGAGGGCGCATTCTTGGTGGAATCGGCAAAGGTGAGCAAACCAGAGCCCGCCTTGACTAACAAACTATCGGCGTGACCGTGGTAACAGCCCTCAAACTTAATAATTAAATCTCGATTGGTATAGCCCCGAGCTAGACGCAGAGCGCTCATCGTTGCCTCTGTACCGCTTGAGACCAAACGAATTTGCTCGATCGCCGGCATCAGCTCACAAATGCGCTCAGCAAGATCAATCTCCCCTGCGGTAGGAGCCCCATAACTAAAACTCTGAGTCGCTGCGCGCTGAACTGCTTCTACTACCTCGGGGTTTGCATGCCCAACAATCATTGGGCCCCAGGACATGATGAGATCAACATAACGCTTATCGTCGGCATCCCAAAAATAAGGACCCTGTGCGCGCTTGATGAATCGGGGGATGCCGCCTACTTGCCGAAATGCCCGTACCGGTGAGTTCACGCCACCCGGAATGGTTTTCTGGGCTCGCGCAAAGAGTTGCTCGTTTTGACTCATAGTGTTCACTGAAAATATCTAAAGATTAGATCACGCACATTTCAAAATCATCTTTGCGTGCGCCACACTCAGGACACGACCAGTTCATGGGAACATCCTTCCACAAAGTCCCAGCTGCAATACCATCATCTGGACAACCCTTAGCTTCATCGTAAATCCAGCCACAGATCAGGCACATATAGGTTTTATATTCCATTTATTATTTCTTTCAGATTGAGCTTGTATTTTACGATTTCTGGAGATCGCTTCGCCCCCGAATCTCAAACTTAAAAAGTCTGCATTCCAAGGGGCCATTAAACAATGGGGTACGTTTGGACTCTTTCATCCGCAAATGCCCAGGTAATCCCATATCTTCAGTAAGAACATAGATCTCCCAGCCCGCAAAATGGTCTTTCAATTGTTTACTAAACTGATCCAAGAGTGTTGCAAACTTTGGATCAATTGGCTCTTTCACTAAAGGTTCTCGGCTCGTACGTCGTTTTTGCATGGATGCAGTCTTGCTATCGCCAAAAGAATGGGGTCGATCAGAATCACCACCTTTCATGGCTAGACGCTCTCCATAGGGTGGATTAAATACCATCACCCCCTTTTGCTCTTGGACTAAATCAACATTGGGCTTAATCGCAATTGCATCCAATTGTCGAACCACAGGCAACCCAGGCAACTGCGCACGTTGCCAATTGGCTTTACAGATCGCAATCATTTTCTCGTTAATATCACTGCCACTAATTGCAACAGTATCTTTCTGATGCCGATGCATTTCCGTCTTCGCAGTATCGCAAAATGTCCGCCAGTTCTTTTTCTCTAAGGAGCTCAAAAAGGGTTTGAGTCGCAAAAAGCCAAAGCCAGTTTCCACAACCGATTGCTTCCACGATGAAGTGGCGCTTTGATTTGGCGAACCAACCAAGGATGCTCGTAGTGCCCCCGCTGGAATATGCATTGCGATTTGGGCTGCCTCAATCAAAAAGGTACCGCTGCCACACATCGGGTCGTAAAGAGGCATTGAGGCTTGCCAGTTGGTCAATCGTAAAATACCGGCAGCCAAATTCTCCTTTAAGGGCGCCTCGCCCTTTTCCTCCCGCCACCCACGTTTGAATAAAGCCTCACCCGAAGTATCGAGATAGATAGTGGCGTGGTGCTGAGTTAAGTGAACCTGAATCCGGACATCAGGGTTTGCGGTATCAATATTTGGGCGCTCGCCGGTTTGCTCACGCAAGCGATCAACAATCGCATCTTTGATTCGCAAAGTAGCAAAGTTCAAACTCTTCAGTGGTGACCGCTGTGCCGTGATATCAACGCGCAATGTTTGATTCGATTGAAACCAATCTTCCCACCCAATGGACTTTGCTTGGCGATAGAGATCATCTTCCGATTTATATGGCCCATCGGCCATCTTCAGTAAAACACGACTGGCAATCCGCGAATGCAAATTAATTGCCATGGATAGGGCTAATGGGCCCTCAACGCCCACTCCGCCCGTTAGACTTGAAGGAGCTGGGTCAACCGCTAATCGCCCCAATGCTTTTATCTCAGGTCGAGCAACAATCTCCTGGAGTTCTTGCGCTAAAACTGCTTCAAGCCCACCCGGACAAACAATAAAAAATTTCACAATGGTAATCAGTTGGGCTTAATGACTACGAGGGCAGTGACTACCAACATAAGCAAAACTGGGGCCTCATTAAACCATCGGTACCACACATGGCTTCTCGTATTTTGTTTTTGAACAAATTGCTTGAGAAGGCGTTTACATTGCAAATGGTAGCCAATAATGATTAATACAAGCAACACCTTAACGTGCATCCAGATAGAACCTCGACCAACGCCGTAATGCAACCAGAGAATCAGTCCCAAAGCGACTGCGGGCATCATCAGGATGGTCATAAAGCGATAAAGACGTTGCGCCATACCAATTAAACGCTCATAAGCTACATCGTTCGACTCTTGCGCGAGATTAACAAAGATGCGAGGTAAATAAAAAAGGCCTGCAAACCAGGAGGCAATTAAAACAATGTGAAGGGTTTTGGCCCAAAGATAACCATCAAACATAGAGTCTCTTTATCAAAATTACTGACGTACTTCACCGTGGCCCATGACCACATATTTCAGCGAGGTGAGCCCCTCAAGACCAACCGGGCCACGCGCATGTAACTTATCATTGGAGATCCCAATCTCGGCGCCTAAGCCATACTCAAAGCCGTCCGCAAATCGGGTACTGGTATTGACCATCACACTCGCGCTATCCACTTCTCGCAAGAAACGATTGGCATGTTCCTGGTTTTGGGTAATGATTGCGTCCGTGTGCTTACTGCCATAGTGCTCAATGTGATCCATCGCCTCATCAAGAGATTCAACGATCTTGATCGACAAAATCGGTGCTAAATATTCGGTGCGCCAATCTTCCTCAGTCGCATCGACCAAGTTAGTAAATTGATTTGATTCAAGCAATGAACGTGTTTTTGGATCCACACGCAACTCCACGCCCTTATCTTGATAAATTCGGCAAAGCTTAGGCAAAACCTGCGATGCGATCTTGGCATGAACAAGTAAAGTCTCCATGGCGTTGCAAGGAGCATAGCGCTGGGTCTTGGCGTTATCACATACTTTAATTGCTAACTCAACATCTGCTTCATCATCCACATAGGTATGGCAAATTCCATCGAGGTGTTTGATCATGGGTACTCGGCCATCTTGCATCAGGCGCGCAATTAAACTCTTGCCACCCCGCGGCACAATCACATCAATGTATTCGGTCATGGTGATCATTTTTCCAACCGCAGCCCGATCAGTCGTTTGTATAACTTGCACAGCATTGGCCGGCAACTGAGCGGCGGCTAGCCCCTCCTGAATTAATCCTGCTAAGAATGTATTGGAGTCAATCGCCTCAGAACCGCCTCGCAGAATCACGGCATTCCCTGACTTTAAGCATAGCGCTGCCGCATCAATCGTCACATTCGGACGAGACTCGTAAATGATGCCGATCACACCCAGTGGTACCCGCATTTGCCCGATCAAAATACCAGAGGGTTGC
>CANHDS010000024.1 GCA_947459465.1 Burkholderiaceae bacterium
AAACCATCCGTCGGGATCCCATTGTTTTTGGGCGCCTGCGCAGTTGGTTCATTTGCTGTTCATACAATGATTCTCAACAATACAACATGGGTTAAGGCATTTTTGAATGGTAATGCTGATAAAGTCGCAAGCGCTTCGGGCTCATCAGCGGGAGCACCTGCAGCACCTGCAGTGAAGAAGTAAAGTACTTTAATTTTTCACTAGTCCGAGGTCGGCGGGCCTCGGACTTTTTGCATTTTGATAGTGAGTCTTGACGCCGGTTTATTCTGATGGTGAGATAGCTATACATGAAACGCTTAAGCGAGAAACTAGTGCAATCCTGGGCCAGCCTTGGTCCTAAGTTTCTGCCGTTTGCGGACGCCGCAACTCCTGATCTACCCCTCTCACGACTTCTACGTCTCTCCTTATTTCAAGTTTCGGTCGGCATGGCCTTGGTCCTGTTGATCGGTACGCTCAATCGCGTCATGATCGTCGAGCTTGGCGTACCCGCCTCCTTGGTTGCGATCATGGTTTCTTTGCCACTGGTGTTTGCTCCGTTTCGAGCGCTGATTGGTTTTCGCTCTGACACCCATCGCTCTGAGCTTGGGTGGCGACGCGTCCCCTACATTTGGATGGGAACCTTAGTTCAATTTGGCGGCCTAGCAGTGATGCCATTTGCCTTATTGGTTTTGTCGGGCGGTGGGAATGCCTCCAGCGCTCCCGCATGGATTGGACAGGCTTCCGCTGCCTTGGCTTTCTTATTGGTAGGAGCCGGTATTCACATTACCCAAACTGTTGGATTAGCATTAGCAACGGATCTAGCGCCTCAAGAATCGCAGCCCAAAGTGGTCGGCCTCATGTATGTGATGCTACTCCTCGGAATGATTGTTAGCGCTTTTGTATTTGCAGCAGTTTTGGAAGATTTTTCACCAGGTCGCCTGATCCAGGTGATTCAGGGGTGCGCTATTACAACGATGATTTTGAATGTAATTGCGCTATGGAAGCAGGAGACCCGAGATCGTAATCGGCGGTTTCAGAACCCTAATCAACCGACCTTTAAACAATCCTGGGAGCTCTTTTGCAAGGGCGATCATGCCATTCGTCGCTTAGCTGCGGTTGGTTTAGGAACCATGGCATTCACCATGGAAGATGTGCTGTTAGAACCCTATGGTGGCGAAATCTTAAAACTTAGCGTTAGTTCCACCACATTCTTGACCGCAACCTTGGCAATGGGTGGCTTGATCGGATTTGGTCTTGCATCGCGTGTGCTCAGTCGTGGGGCCGATCCATTTCGGATGGCGAGTATGGGTGCACTGCTAGGCCTGCCTGCTTTTGTGGCAGTTATTTTGGCAGCCCCGTTAGACTCTGCATCGCTATTTAGCTTCGGGGTTTTTTTGATTGGATTTGGGGGCGGCTTATTTGGTCACGGCACATTAACGGCCACCATGAATCTTGCGCCACCAGAGCAACGCGGATTAGCCTTGGGTGCTTGGGGCGCAGTGCAGGCCACGGGCGCGGGTATTGCGATGGCGTTGGGCGGAGTGATTCGGGATCTTGTGAATTATTTCGCAATCAACAATTACTTCGGCGCCGCTCTGGTTGACCCAAGCACGGGATATATTGCTGTGTATGCCATTGAGATCGCGCTTTTAGTGGCAACGATTGTTGCGATGGCCCCATTAATTAAGCAACGGGTGATACCGCAACCCTTGCAAACGAGTTCAGGCGGTGTGGGTCGTAGTTCTTAATCAAGGAGAAAACGATGGAAGCAGGTTACGTTATTGCGATTTTGATCGTTGCGATTGGCGCTATGGTCACCATCCGGAATATGAATCGCCGGAAGTAAGCGTTGTTTAAGAATCGTTTTTGCGTTTCTTGCCCAAAAACGATTCCACGATGATGGAACAAAATACTGCCCCCAGAAGGGCAGTGATCACGGCCATGATCGGGCCGCTGATTTGCATACCAAAATCGTAACCAAATTTTAGGCCGACACCCACTGCAACCAGGTAGGGAATCAAAAAAAGGTAGGGGCGAAGTTTCTTCATAGTGATGATCTTAGCGGGAGAAATTCCTCTGAGCAATTTTGAGTGGGTTGGATCATAATGAATCATCATTTGGAGGGTTCATCATGGCAATTAAACGGTTTGCTATCTGCGTATTCTCAATCTCTTCAATCCTGTTTTCATTGGGGGCATTCGCAGCCGACACGGGCCCAACTGAGTCTGCCCCATCCTGGCAAGCGGAGGCTCAAAAAGAGATGAAGGCAGATAAATATGACGCTGCCATCAAAATACTTTTAGCTGCTAATCAGCCCAATTCAGCGGATTGGAACAATTTGCTCGGTTATGCGCAACGCAAAAAGACGCCACCGGATCTAGCTGCCGCTGAGCGCTACTATCAGGCGGCCCTCAAGATTGATCCAAAACATCGTGGTGCTTTGGAGTACTACGGCGAGTTGTTTTTAATGAAAAATGATTTGGCCGGTGCCGAACAAATGCTGGCTCGCCTCAATAAGGCCTGTTTCTTGCCGTGCGAGGAGTATCGGGAGCTCAAAGACGAAATTGCAAAGTACAAGGCCAAAAAAGGTACAAAGTAGGGCCTAGCTAAAAATCGGGGCTTGGGTCTTAATATCTGAGAAAATAGAGTTTTGATTAATGAGTTTAAAGACCCGCCACCATGCCAGCAGGGAGAACCACGCTTTCAGAGTATTTAAGCCAGCAAACGGCTGAGCATCAATCACTAAACCCTGACCTTAGTAAGCTAGTTTTAGAGATTGCTAGAGCGGTTCAAGAAATTGCCTTACTGACTTCCCAGGGTGCCCTTGCAGGCGTACTGGGCAGTTTAGAGAGTCAGAACGTTCAGGGCGAAACCCAAAAAAAATTAGATGTTCTCTCGGATGAGATTCTGATTCAGACCTTTCAATCCGGCGACCTTGTTGCCGGAATCGCTTCTGAAGAAAATGACGAACCACTAAGTAATGCCAAGGGTGGATCTTTTCTCTGCCTATTTGATCCTCTGGATGGTTCATCCAATATTGATGTGAATGTTTCAGTCGGAACTATTTTTTCGATACTTTCATCTCCCTCCAATACCAAGCCCGCTGTGAGTGATTATTTACAAATGGGTCGCCAGCAGATTGCGGCGGGGTATGCGATTTATGGACCAGCGACAATGCTGGTCTTTAGTTTGGGGTATGGAACCCATGGCTTTACATTTGATGCAATATCCGGTGAGTTCATATTGACGCACCCAACGATTCAAGTTCCGGCCGATACCAGCGAGTTTGCCATTAATGCGAGCAATGAGCGTTTCTGGGAGCCACCCGTGAGTCGCTACATTAATGAGTGCAAGCAAGGTAAAACCAGTGTCCGGGGGCGTGACTTTAATATGCGTTGGATTGCGAGTATGGTGGCAGATGTGCACCGGATCTTGATGCGCGGCGGTGTCTTTATGTATCCCAAAGATACGAAGGATCTAACTAAGCCGGGGCGCCTGCGACTCATGTACGAAGCTAATCCCATGACTTTTTTAGTGGAGCAAGCTGGCGGCCTGGGTTCCACTGGACGTCAACGCATCTTGGATGTTCAACCGGAGAGTATTCATCAGCGGATCCCGGTGATTCTTGGATCCAAAAATGAAGTAGAGCGGATTGAGAGCTATCACCGCGAGTATGATCGCGCGGAACACTAATAATACGAATGGATATGAGTACAACAGCAATTAATCGTCGCGAACTGGCTAACGCCATTCGCTTTTTAGCCATCGATGCCGTTGAAAAATCGAAGTCGGGTCATCCGGGTGCACCCATGGGAATGGCTGATATAGCCGAGGTACTGTGGCGCGATCACCTACACCATAATCCTGCCGACCCAGCATGGATCAATCGAGATCGCTTCGTACTTTCCAATGGCCATGGGTCGATGTTGATCTATGCTTTATTGCATCTCACCGGTTATGCAGTCAGTATTGAGGATATTCAGAAGTTCCGGCAGTTGCACAGCATCACGGCCGGTCACCCCGAAGTGGGTATCACGCCTGGAGTAGAAACGACCACCGGCCCACTAGGCCAGGGACTTGCAAATGCGGTGGGGATGGCCTTAGCCGAATCGCTTCTCGCAAAGCGCTTTAACCGCCCTGGCCACTCCATCATTCATCACCACACCTACACCTTCTTGGGTGATGGATGCCTAATGGAAGGCGTGAGTCACGAAGCCTGCTCGCTGGCTGGTGTTTGGGGTTTAAATAAACTCATTTGCTTTTATGACGACAACGGCATCTCGATTGATGGGCATGTTGATGGTTGGTTTCGGGACGATACTGCTAAGCGATTTGAGGCCTACGGTTGGAATGTGATTGGTCCGATTGATGGTCACGATACCAACGCAATCTCAGAAGCGATTGAGAAAGCCAAACGTGAGACGAAGCGCCCAAGCTTGATTATTTGTAAGACCACGATTGGTTGGGGAGCCCCCAATATGGCGGGCACGCATGATGTACACGGAGCGCCCTTGGGTGAAAAAGAAGCCCAAGCAACCCGCCAAGCATTGGGCTGGACCCACGCGCCGTTTGTGATCCCTGCATCAATCAAAGATGCATGGAGTGCGATTGCTGCAGGTAGGGCGAAGCAAGCCGCTTGGAATGAGGCATTTGCAAACTACCAGCGTGAGTTCCCTGAGCTTGCCAAAGAATTACTGCGCCGCGTTGATCAAAACTTCCCCGAGGGTTACAACAATACCAAGTCCCAACTCTTTGCGAGCATGAAAGCGATTGAGGCACCGACAGCGAGTCGCAAGTCATCGCAACAGGTTTTAGAGGTTTTAGTCCCAGCATTACCTGAGCTGTTGGGCGGCTCTGCTGATCTCACCGGTTCCAACTTAACTGCTGCAAAAGCTAGTGTCACCTGGCATCAGAAGCCTGATCAAGTAGCGAACTATTTATCCTATGGCGTGCGCGAATTTGGTATGAGCGCCATCATGAATGGGATTGCATTACACAAAGGATTTATTCCCTATGGGGGCACATTTGCTGTGTTCTCGGATTACGCCCGCAATGCCATGCGCATGAGCGCCCTCATGCACCAGCGCGTTATCTATGTGCTTACGCACGACTCGATTGGTTTGGGCGAGGACGGGCCCACCCATCAACCGATTGAACATGCTGCTAGCTTGCGATTGATCCCAAATCTTGATCTCTGGCGCCCTTGCGATGGATTTGAAACGGCCGTCGCATGGACTGCTACCATCGAGCGTACCGATGGGCCCAGCGCACTCTTTCTATCTCGCCAAAATTTACCCCAACTTACGCAAGCGATCACTGAGGCTAAGGTATTGAAGGGTGGCTATATCTTGTCAGACTCTCCCAATCCCGAGGCAGTGCTGATTGCAACTGGCTCTGAAGTGAGTCTGGCAATGCAAGCCCAAGCGCTCTTACGCACCAAAGGTAAGTCGGTACGGGTGGTATCCATGCCATGCACCTCAGCCTTTGATCGTCAGTCTCGCCAGTGGCGAGAAGAGGTTCTACCCAAGGGTGTACGACGCATTGCAATTGAAGCCGGTCAAGGGGATCTGTGGTGGAAGTATGTGGGCTTAGACGGTGCTGTTATTGGTATTAATCGGTTTGGGGAATCAGCACCTGCATCCGCGGTTTATCAAGCTTTGGGTATCACCGTTGACCGTATTGTTGAACTTGTTATGTCATAGAGGAAAAAATGGCCTTAATTTCATTAAGACAACTTTTAGATCATGCCGCTGAGCATCATTACGGACTGCCGGCATTTAATGTGAACAATATGGAGCAGATCCATGCCATCATGCAGGCCGCTGATCAAGTCGATAGCCCAGTGATTTTGCAGGCCTCCGCAGGGGCACGCAAATACGCTGGTGAGCCATTCCTTCGTATGCTGGTACATGCAGCGGTTGAGCAATACCCCCATATCCCAATCTGTATGCATCAAGACCACGGCGCCTCGCCTGCAGTCTGCCAAGCCTCTATTCGGAGTGGATTCTCCAGTGTGATGATGGATGGCTCTCTGAAAGAAGATGCAAAGACCCCAGCTGACTTTGCATACAACGTGGATGTGACCCGTCGGGTTGTGGATATGGCGCACGCAGTTGGCGTCTCAGTGGAAGGTGAGTTGGGTTGCTTAGGTTCCTTAGAGACCGGTCAAGCGGGTGATGAGGATGGCAGTGGCGCTGAGGGTGTGCTTGATCACTCGCAACTCCTCACGGATCCCGATGAGGCAGCTGAGTTCGTTGCCAAGACGCAAGTGGATGCCCTAGCGATTGCCATTGGTACCAGTCATGGAGCGTATAAGTTCACGAGGCCCCCCACTGGTGATATTTTGGCCATCGATCGTATTAAGGCTATCAATCAACGGATACCCAATACCCACTTAGTGATGCATGGATCATCGAGTGTGCCGCAAGAGTGGTTAGCGATTATTCGCCAGCATGGCGGCACCATCAAAGAGACCTATGGTGTGCCAGTGGAAGAAATCGTTGAGGGAATTAAGCACGGCGTGCGCAAAATTAATATCGATACTGATATTCGTTTAGCGATGACCGGCGCAATACGGAAATTTTTCTCAGAGCACCCAGAAGAATTCGACCCACGGGCTTTCCTCAAAGTTGCTACGGCGGCTGCTAAAGGTATTTGTGAGGCACGCTTTAAATCGTTTGGATGTGCTGGACAAGCAAGCAAGATTAAGGTTGTTCCCCTGGAGAAAATGGCGATGCGCTATGCCAAGGGAGAACTAAAAGCCATTGTGCAGTAATGATTGAGTAAAGAGGAAAAAATGACGATCCGAGTTGCAATTAATGGATACGGCCGGATTGGCCGAATGGTATTGCGCGCTCTCTACGAGGAGGCGATGCAGAATAAAAAACGCGATATCCAAATCGTCGCAATTAATGCGATGGGCGATATTGATATCAATGCCCATCTCACTCAATATGATTCAGCCCATGGTCGTTTTCCTGGAACAGTGAGTGTGGATGGCGATTACATGGTGGTGAATGGTGATCGGATCCGGATGTACTCGACCCGTAACCCATTAGAGACTCCATGGGGTAAAGAGGGCGTTGATTTAGTCCTTGAGTGCTCTGGTAAGTTCACCTCGAAAGAAAAAGCGATGGTGCATATTCAGCAGGGAGCCAAGAAGGTATTGATCTCCGCACCCGGTGAAAAAGATGTGGATGCTACGATTGTGTATGGTGTCAATGAGAAGGTATTGAAATCCACCGATGTGGT
>CANHDS010000025.1 GCA_947459465.1 Burkholderiaceae bacterium
TGAAGAAAGCAAAAGAAGAAAATGCCGATATTGTTGGGCTTTCTGGATTAATTACGCCTTCATTAGAAGAGATGACCTATGTTGCTCAAGAGATGCAGCGGGATGCATACTTTAGGGAAAGAAAAACCCCATTATTAATTGGAGGTGCAACAACCTCTCGGGTTCATACGGCCGTTAAGATCGCTCCGCATTATGAAGGCCCAGTGGTTTACGTACCGGATGCATCGCGCTCCGTTTCAGTTGCATCGAGTTTGCTCTCCGATGAGGGTGCAAAAAAGTTTGTGCACGATTTATTAGCCGATTATGAGCGTATTCGTCAGCAGCATGCGAATCGAAAAAGTACCCCATTAATTAGTCTTGAGGCAGCGCGCGCAAATCGAGAGCAAATTGATTGGAAGAATAGTCAACCCAGTAAGCCAAAATTTATTGGTCGGCGGGTATTTAAAAACTATTCTTTAGCCGAGATTGCAAAGTTCATTGACTGGACTCCATTTTTTCAGACCTGGGATCTCGCCGGTAAATTCCCCGCTATATTGAATGATGAGGTTGTTGGGCTTGAGGCTCGTCGCGTCTATCAGGATGCACAAGCCATGTTAGAAAAACTCATCAAAGGCCAATGGCTCCAGGCCGATGCCATTATTGGCCTCTTTCCTGCCAATAGCGATGGGGATGACATTTTGTTCTATGCTGACGAAGAGCGCTCGCAACCGTTCCTTGTATGGCATAACCTAAGACAGCAAGCCGAGCGCCCCATCGTTGATGGGGTGATGCGCCCTAATCGCTGTTTAGCAGACTATGTTGCCAGCAAAACTAGCGGTGTACGTGACTATGCGGGTTGCTTTGCTGTGACTACGGGTCATGGGGTTGAAGAAAAAGTGGCTCAGTTTATGGCTAAGCATGATGACTATAGCGCCATCATGCTCAAAGCCTTAGCCGATCGTTTAGCCGAGGCATTTGCTGAGCTCATGCATTGGCGGGTGCGAACCGATCTTTGGGGATATGTAGCCAATGAGCAATTAACCCCAGAGGAATTAATTGATGAAAAGTACCAAGGTATTCGCCCAGCTCCTGGTTATCCAGCCTGCCCCCAGCATGATGTCAAGCAAGCAATGTTTGCTGCCCTAAAGGCTGATGAAATTGGTATGAGCCTCACAGAGTCATTTGCCATGAATCCCGCATCAAGTGTGAGCGGTTTTTATCTGGCCCATTCGAATGCCCAATACTTTAATGTGGGAAAGATCGGCGTTGACCAAGTAGAGGATCTGGCCAAGCGCAGCAACCAATCGCTTGATCACATCAAGCGTTCATTAATAAGTTCCTTGGATTAGTCATTCAGACACCCCAGACCACTGGTTCCTGGTCTTGTAGTGCTTTACGCAGCAGCTCAAGAAATGGATACGCCCTTCGTCCCAGAGGATCCGGATTTGGTGATTCATCTGGGTGGTCGGTAGTGCTTAAACGGGATGCATCGTTTGGTTCAGCATCAATGACTGCTTGCAGTCGGTCAATATATCCTGGAATTTGTTCTGGAAGAAAAATACCCTGATTTTCAAATGGGCGCCCTATCGCATGAAATATTCGATGCGTTAAATCATCAAGCATGATGACGGGAGCTGCATTTTTGGTCTGAAATTGATGAATCATGGGCTTAGCATACCATCACTGATAAACTTTCACTTCTATGTTGTCTATCCAAAAAACTCAACTGACGCAATGTATCACCAACGCGCTAAATGCTCTAGCGCAAGAGCGTGGACTCTCGGCCGGTGAGTTTCCAATTCCACATTTAGAGCGACCAAAAGTTGCTGATCACGGCGATGTTGCATGTAATATTGCATTACAAATAGCGAAGGCTTGGAAATCAAATCCGCGCGAGTTAGCGCAAGCGATTCTTAATCAATTAAATCAGTTGACTGAGTACAGTCAACTGATTACCAGCGCTGAAATTGCTGGGCCGGGGTTCATTAATTTTCGCTTAAGTCTTGTCGCAAAATCTGCAGTAGTCGAGCGAATTTTGCATGAAGGATCGAGTTTTGGGCGTCGGGATACGATCGACGCACCTGATCCAAGTCTGCCAAAACGCGCCATGATTGAATTTGTATCTGCTAATCCTACGGGACCTTTACATGTTGGACATGGGCGCCAAGCGGCTCTTGGCGATGCATTAGCTAATCTTTTAGATAGTCAAGATATCGATGTTCATCGGGAGTTTTATTACAACGATGCTGGTGTGCAGATTCATAATCTTGCGCTATCGGTTCAGGCACGCTTACAAGGTTTAACTCCAAAAAGTCCCAATTGGCCTAAGGAAGCCTATAACGGCGAATACATTGCTGAGATTGCCGAGTCTCACCAAAGTGCTGGCCATGACCCGTCTAACCTTGAGCAAATTCGCCAATATTCAGTAGCCTATTTGCGTAAAGAACAAGACCTTGATCTGAAAATGTTTGGTGTGAAATTTGATCAGTTCTATTTAGAGTCTTCCTTGTACACCGATGGAAGCGTTGAGCAAATTATTGGTGATCTTCGGGCAGTTGATAAAACTTATGAGGCAGATGGTGCTTTATGGCTAAAGACCACTGTGGATGGTGATGATAAAGATCGTGTGATGCGCAAGTCCGATGGCACATATACCTATTTTGTTCCAGATGTTGCTTATCACATTAATAAATGGAGTCGTGGTTTCGAAAAAGTGATTAATGTTCAAGGTAGTGATCATCACGGCACGATTGCTCGAGTTCGTTCCGGAATTCAGGGGGTTGCTCAAAAGCGAGATTGGCCTATTCCAACCACCTATCCTGATTATGTGTTGCATAAGATGGTGACTGTCATGCGGGATGGTGAAGAGGTCAAGCTCTCCAAGCGCGCTGGTTCGTATGTCACATTGCGTGATTTAATTGAATGGTCGGGAGGAATTCATCCGCAAATGAGCGAAGCTGAACGTCACTTAGCATTACAACGTGGGCGTGATGCGGTCCGCTTTTTCTTAATCTCTCGTAAAGCAGACACTGAATTTGTTTTTGATGTGAATCTCGCTTTACAACAAAATGATGAGAACCCAGTCTTTTATGTGCAATATGCTCATGCACGTATTTGTTCTATTCTCCAACAATGGGGTGGAGAGTTCAGCGTTTTAGAGCATGCAAATCTAAAGTTGCTTGATAGTAAGGCAGCCGATCACCTATTACGGCGATTATCTGAGTATCCAGAGATATTGGCCAATGCCGCGCACGATTTGGCTCCTCATGCCGTCGCGTTCTATCTGCGTGAACTCGCTGGGGATTTTCATGCCTTCTACAACGCCGACCGTGTCTTAGTCGATGATGAGCAACTTAAATTAGCACGCTTGGCTTTACTATCCGCCACACGGCAAGTTTTAGAAAATGGCCTAAAAATATTAGGGGTTAGTGCCCCGCAAAAGATGTAATTACAGCTGCTTGCTCGTATTTTTGAGCAACGGTTAAGATAGAGGCCATGGCTGACATTAAATCATCTGACATACTAGAAAAGCGATCTGCAACCCAACTACTGGGCTCATCCGAGTCCGGTGGAATGATCATGGGTGTTTTGATTGGTGTTTTTGTTGGGGTGGGTCTAGCGCTGATTGTGGCTTGGTATTTGATGAAATCACAGCCACAAGAAAAGCCGGGTGTTCGGGCTCCAAGTGCCCCTGCTTTCATGAAACCCCTACCACCAAAATCAGATAATGAGACCGAGGAAGAAACTGCAGTCGCCCCCCCTCAGCTCGATTTGAATAAGTCATTACAAACTAAGGTTCCCGGTATTGGCGGAGCTGACCCGACACGCGATCCGATTGCTGATATTGCGGCAGGCAAAACCCCTGATACAAAGCCTGAGCCAAAAGCCGATACCTTATTTTTCGTTCAGACCGGCGTATTTAGTCAACGCACTGATGCTGATGCACAAAAAGCAAATTTAGCCATGCAAGGGATTCAGGCGCAGTTGAGTGAGAGCGCAGTTGATGGTAATTTAGTTTGGCGTGTTCGGATTGGACCGTTTGGTAGCATCGAAGACACAACGTCCGTCCGAAGTAAATTAACAATTCTTGGAATTAAACCAACCGTTATTCGCGTGAATCGATCATGAAATCCCTATTTAAAAGCTTTGTTTTGATCCTGACTCTGTTTGGTCTTCAATCATTCGCATTCGCCCAAGCCCCCATTAAAGTTGAAGAGGGCTTTGATTATCGCGTTTTACCTATTACTCAGCCCATCGATGTAAAAGGTAAGGTCGAGGTTATTGAGTTCTTTTGGTATGGTTGCCCACATTGCTTTGAATTTGAACCTGATCTAAAAGCTTGGTTAAAGCGCCAAAATAAAGACGTGGTATTTAAAAAGGTGCCGATCGCCTTCCGTGATGAGCTAATGCCCCACAGCTTATTATTTTATGCCCTGGAGTCATTGGGAAAGGGCGAGGCACTTAACGACAAAGTGATGTTTGCGATGCATCGTGAGAATAAGCGGCTTCTTAATGAAAATGACATTGCAGACTGGGTGGCAGCACAGGGAGTAGATCGCAATGCATTCTTAGCGGCCTATCGTTCTTTTGCCGTTCTTTCAAAAGCACGTGCTGCGAATCAGTTAGGTAATTCTTATCGAATCGACGGCGTTCCCACGGTTGCAATCCAGGGAAAATACATCACATCGCCGTCAATTGCAGGCTCGCGTGCCAAGTCGATTCAAGTGATGGACTTTTTGGTAAACAAGGTCCGTAAAGACGGTTACAAATAAATTTAGATCTTCACAAACTTACGCAATATCCAAAAGTAGATCGGATAGGGCAAAAGACGTAAGAACTTTAAAAAGCCTGAAAAGCGCTTTGGGAAATGAATATCAAATTCTCCGCGCGCAATGCCATCTAAAATTTCATTGGCAGCGGTCTTTGCAGAGATGAGTGCTGGCATTTCAAAGTCATTTTGAGCGGTTGCTTCCGTCTCGACAAAACCGGGAGAAATCATATGAACCCCGATACCTTTTGGCTGCAGGTCATAAAATAAAGTTTCACAAAAATTAATCATTGCTGCTTTAGTAGGCCCATAGGCCAGCGCTTTGGGTAAACCACTATAGCCCGCAACACTACCAACAATTGCAATATGCCCGCTACTGCGGGCAAGCATTGCTGGCAACACGGTAGCAACTGCGCGCATAGGCCCTAAGATGTTGGAGTCCACCGTTTTTTGAGCATCAGCCATACTGAAGGTATCTGCTCGCATCGGGATATAAATACCTGAGACAAAGAGGAGTAAATCAATACCACCCCACTCTTTTTCAATTCTTTGGTAAGCATCTTGAATATCAGCCTCACGCATAACGTCGACAGGCAAGATTAAATGATCTTTTTTTGGATATTCTTGTACGATCGCTTCCAATCGTTGAACTCGCCGGCTTGATAATGCAACTCGCGCACCTTTTTGAAAAAGAGACTTGACGCAAGCCTCACCAATGCCGCTTGATGCCCCAATCACCCATACACGGCATTGCTGATAGTTAGAAATCGTTGGTTGTTTCATCGATTAACCTATTTAGGTTGGTGGCTAAGCGTAAATTGAACGACGTCAATATTTTGTTCTTTAAAGCCAGCTGCGCAATACATTAAATAAAAGTTCCATAAGCGGATGAAGGGTTCATCAAATCCCAGTTCCCGAATTTCAGGGAGTTTTTGATTAAAGCGCTCATACCAAATGCAAAGGGTTTTGGCATAGTCATGCCCAAACGCGAATTCACATTCAATTTGAAGGCCTGCTTGATGCGCATAGTGTTTAAAAGCTTCTCTGGAGGGTAGCATCCCGCCTGGAAAAATATATTGTTGAATAAAGTCTGTGCTTTTGCGATAGCGATCAAATAAATTTTCTGCAATCACAATCGTTTGAATACATGCTTTACCATTTTGCTTGAGACAGCGAGCAATGGTTTCAAAATATATTGGCCAATATTGCTCACCAACAGCCTCAAACATTTCAATCGAGGCAATTCCATCAAACTGATCTTGGCAATCCCGATAGTCTTGCAGTCGAACCTCATGGCGATCGGGCCATTGAAGATTTAGGCGCTCTCTTGCAAATGACTGTTGTTCAGTCGACAGTGTAAGACCTGTCACCTGGTGACCAGCAAGAGCCGCTTCTTCCATAAATCCACCCCAGCCACAACCAATCTCGAGGACTTTGCTATTCGGACGCAATGCTAGAGAATTTAGGATGTTACGGTATTTTGCCCGTTGCGCTAGCTCTAGACTGGCATTGGAATCAGCCTGAAACCAAGCGCTTGAATAGGTCATGCTGGGGTCAAGCCACAAGCGATAAAAACCATTACCAAGGTCGTAATGCGCATGAATATTCTTTTTGCTACCTGACTTATTGTTGCGATTTAGAAAATGACGAAATCGGTACACAAGAGATCCAAACCAATTACCATAAATGGCGCGCTCAAGGATGTTTCGGTTTTTAACGGCTAGATCGAGGAGCTTTTCAAGATAGGGACTATCCCAATCTCCGCGGATATATCCTTCAGCAAAACCAATATCACCATGCCGCAAAATATCTTGGAATGCCGACCAGCGGTGGAACCGAATCTCAGCATGCAAAGAATCGGTTCGCATTCCAAACTCACGTTGTTCCCCGTTTGGAAAGGTCATCACTAGGTGACCGGTTGATAGTTGTTTTAAGAGGCGCTCAATGGTCCGGGCGGAAAGGGTTAATTTTCCGTCTACAGTTAATTTCTCAGTACGTGATACCGATAATTTATGAAGCAGGGTTTGTCCGGGTCGAATCATGAACTTACTTCAATTCTGGGAGGTTGTGGTTTTGAATGAAATGGTACCCCTTTTAACCAAAGTCTGAGTGCTTGCCAATGAATGCGAGCAATAACCCCAAAGGTCATCATTGGGTAGCGAAGCTTTGCACGGTTTAAAGCAGAGCGTGATAAAGGAAAATCTTGACCACTGATACTGGTATAAATGAGTGGTTGATCATTGGTATAAAGCTCAATACGACA
>CANHDS010000026.1 GCA_947459465.1 Burkholderiaceae bacterium
AGCATCAAGATTCGCTTTGAAAATACCGATACGCAACTCAAAGCACGCGATTTAATTAATCAAAAGCTCAATGTGGATCCCAAAGATCCCAACTATATTGTGGCGCTTAATCTTCTTTCCAATACACCGAATTGGCTAAGCTCGATCAATGCACTTCCTATGCCTTTAGGTCTAGACCTGCGTGGTGGTGTGTATTTCTTATTACAAGTCGATATGCAAGGAGCAGTCCAGAAGAAATTAACCTCTCTGGCAACTGATATTCGTGGCCAACTCCGCGACAAAGGGATTCGTCATCAAGGGATTGAGCGCGCAGGTGACGTAATTACGATCCGCTTTGGATCCACTGCTGAAGCAGATGCAGCTCGCGCCTTACTGGCAGGCCCTCAAGCTGATTTAGAGTGGCTTTTGGAAAAAGCAGCCGATGGAGCCAAACTGGTTGGGCGATTTAAGGCAAGTGCGCTCAAAGAAGTTCAAGAAAATGCGGTCAAGCAAAATATCCTCACGCTCAATAAGCGGGTCAATGAATTAGCGGTTAAAGAACCCGTGATCCAGCAACAAGGAACAGAACGCATTGTGGTGCAACTTCCTGGTGTTCAAGATACTGCGCGCGCCAAAGATATTATCGGTCGTACCGCAACCCTTGAATCGCGTTTAGCCGACCCCGTTGCTTCAACCATTGGCCTAAATGAAACCCCGCCGCCCGGTACTGATGTATTTCGTTTTGGTGAGAATCGCTTGGGGGTCTTTAAAAAATCAGTTATCTTCACCGGCGATCGCATTACCGATGCCAGTGCTGGCTTTGATCAAAACCAACGCCCCTCAGTCAATATCTCGCTTGATGCAGCCGGTGGTCGAGTCATGCAAGAGGTGACACGCGAGAATATTGGCAAGCCCATGGGCATGATTTTGTTTGAAAAAGGTAAGGGCGAAGTACTAACCATTGCCACGATTCAGAGTGAGTTTGGCTCCAAGTTTCAGATCACTGGACAACCAACTACTGAGAGCGCCAACGATCTTGCCCTGCTCCTGCGCGCAGGGTCATTGGCCGCCCCGATGGAAATTATCGAGGAACGCACTATTGGTCCCAGTCTTGGACTTGAAAACATTGAGAAGGGATTTAAATCCCTCATTTATGGATTTGCGGCCATTGCAATATTCATGATTGCGTATTACATGCTTTTTGGATTCTTCTCGGTTATTGCGCTAGGAGTGAATTTGGTCCTATTGATATCACTGCTCTCGATGCTGCAAGCCACCCTATCCCTTCCCGGGATTGCGGCAATGGCATTGGCGATTGGTATGGCGATTGACTCCAACGTCCTTATCAACGAGAGAATTCGCGAGGAACTCCGCAATGGCGCACCTCCCCACACGGCTATTTCAATTGGCTTTGATAAAGCGTGGGCAACCATCTTGGACTCTAATATCACTACGTTGATTGCTGGAATCGCCTTGCTTGCCTTTGGATCTGGCCCTGTTAAAGGCTTCGCAGTGGTGCATTGTCTTGGTATTTTGACCTCGATGTTCTCGGCAGTATTCTTCGCGCGTGGCATCGTCAATCTGTGGTACGGACGACAAAAGAAATTGCAATCCATTTCAATTGGTCAAGTTTGGCGACCCCAAGGGAAATAAATCATGGAATTTTTTAGAATCCGCAAAGACATTCCCTTCATGCGCCATGCATTGCTACTCAATGCATTTTCATTTATTACATTTTTAGCTGCAGTCTTTTTTATTTGGCAAAAAGGCTTGCATCTCTCGATTGAATTTACTGGCGGTACCGTGATGGAGATTTCCTATCCTCAAACCGCACCGCTCGACTCAATTCGTGATCAGATTGCCAAAATTGGTTATACCGATACTCAAATTCAAAACTTTGGAAGTTCACGCGATGTCATGATTCGCTTGCCCTTACAGCGGGATCAAACCGGTCAAGTCATTCCATCAGCGCAGCAAAGTAGCGCGGTGATGAAAGTACTAGAAGCGAATAATTCTGGGGCAAAACTACAACGGGTTGAATATGTTGGCCCCCAGGTTGGCAAAGAACTTGCAATTGACGGAGTTAAAGCACTGATTTTTGTGGTGATCGGCATCATGATTTATCTCGCATTTCGCTTCGAATGGAAATTTGCGGTGGCTGGTATTTTGGCGAACTTGCACGATGTGGTAATCATCCTCGGATTCTTTGCTTTCTTCCAATGGGAGTTCTCGCTCTCCGTATTGGCTGCCGTATTGGCGGTTCTTGGCTACTCGGTTAATGAGTCAGTGGTGATCTTTGACCGGATTCGTGAAAGTTTTCGCAAACAGCGCAAGATGAATACGCGTGAAATCATTGATAGCGCGATTACGGGAACGATTAGCCGAACCGTGATTACGCACGGCAGCACTGAGATGATGGTGGTTGCGATGCTAATTTTTGGAGGTCCATCGTTGTTCTATTTTGCTCTTGCGCTCACGATTGGTATCTTGTTTGGAATCTATTCATCGGTATTCGTCGCTGCTGCAATTGCCATGTGGCTTGGCATCAAGCGCGAAGACCTCATCAAAGCAGATCGCAAACCCAATGAAAACAACCGCCCCGATGATCCTAACTTTGGAGCACAGGTCTAAGCTGTTCTAGGATTCGTTGGGTCGCGCCTTGATGTTCTGAAGCAAAACGAAGGGCATGGTGAGTTCGCTCTTTGCGCTCTGTAGTATTGATTAGAAGATGTTTAATCGTCTTTGCCAAGGAATCGATTAACTCTGAATTGGAATCCCCGGTCACTCGAATGGCTGCCCCGCAAGTAATCGCATCTTCACTAGCCTTTTGGAAGTTATAAGTATGCGGCCCCAAAATCACTGGGCAACCGTTTGCACAGGCCTCAATTAAATTTTGTCCACCGGTTGGCAACAGACTGCCACCCATCACCACAAAATCACTGGCAGCATAGTAAGCAGCCATTTCACCCATCGAGTCGCCAAGTAAAACATCGACTTTTGCCCAATGTAAGGATGGGTCCATTTCTTCGCTAGAGCGTGGATCGCTCAAGCTCGAGCGGCGCTCGAAGATCAATTCCGATTGATAAATAAGATCAGCGGTCTCAGAAAAGCGATCTGGGTGACGCGGTACCACGATCAGTAATGGTGGTAGAGCCCAAGTGTTGGTTTTCAGAACACGCTGCCACGCTTCTAAAATGATTGCCTCTTCGCCAGCTCGCGTGCTAGCCGCACAAACCGCTAAACGACCTTGGGCTTGTAGAGCATTTTTCCAATGCTTTCCTAAAATGAGTGTCTCAGGCTGACTGGCGATGTCGAACTTCATATTGCCAACGATATGAACATTATCGACACCAAGGGCTTGATAACGCTCTGCGTCGTGTGATGACTGGGCCAAAATACCTGTAAATGACTGAAATAGCATTTGGCCCGCTTTTCCAAAATTCTGTACGCGTTTAAAACTACGTTCGGATAAGCGTGCATTTATCAGAAAAAGAGGTATCCCTAATTGACTCGACCGAAAGACAAAACCAGGCCACGCCTCGGTTTCCATCAGAAGGCCCATGCGGGGCTGAAAATGCTTCAAGAAGCCCTCAAGCGCCCAACAAATATCGTAAGGTAAATAAACTTGTACAAGTCGACCCTGTTGAATTGCTTTCCAATAGAGGGAACTGCCGGCTTCACGACCTGTCGGAGTCATATGCGTTAGAACAATCGAATGGCCTTCGTGAAGCAGAGTCTCAATTAAGGCTTGGGTCGCATGCGTTTCCCCAACTGAAACCGCATGAATCCATATCGGCTGGGTTTGTAATTTTTTGGACCCATACGATCCAAAACGCTCAGCGATATGGTGGCGATAACCCGTATGGCGGCGACTGCGCCATACAAGACGCAAAATGACGATCGGTATGAATAGGTGCCAGATTGCCTCATACAAAAAATAGAGGCCAAGAGGATACTTCGTAACCGGACGATTAGATCGACTCAATGCTTGCTTGACTTCAATCGCGATGCCAACTCAGTAGCCTTGCCCGTGTATGAAGCAGGGGTCATTTTCAATAAGCGTTTTTTCTCTGACTCGGGAATCGCAAGGGTTTTGATAAAACGATGCAATACTTCACGGGTAATGGCCTTGCCCCGAGTTAAATCTTTTAATTGCTCGTAAGGGTTCGCAACTCCATAACGGCGCATGACCGTCTGAACAGGCTCAGCGAGAACCTCCCAACAATCATTGAGATCAGATGCAATCGCCGCTTCATTAATCTCTAATTTCGAAAGTCCGCGCAGTGCGCTGTCATACGCCAATACACTATGGCCAAAGGCTGGGCCTAAGTTCCGCAAGACAGTTGAGTCGGTTAGATCACGCTGCCATCTTGAAATCGGCAGCTTTTCAGCTAAATGACGCAGTAGCGCATTCGCAATTCCAAGATTACCTTCGGAGTTCTCAAAATCAATCGGGTTCACTTTGTGTGGCATAGTCGACGAGCCAATCTCGCCAGCTTTAGTTTTTTGCTTAAAGTAACCAAGTGAAATATAAGCCCAGAAATCACGATCAATATCCAACAAAATCGTGTTGGCGCGAGCAATTGCATCAAATAACTCGGCCATACCATCGTGAGGCTCTATCTGAATTGTGTAGGGATTAAATTCCAAGCCAAGTCGTTTTTCAACGACTCCTTTGGCAAATTGCTCCCAATCGAACTCGGGATAAGCCGCTAAATGGGCGTTGTAGTTACCGACCGCACCATTCATCTTGCCAATAAACGCAACCTTACCAATAGTTTGAATGGCTCGCTCTAGGCGTTTTGCCATATTGGCAATTTCTTTACCTAAAGTTGTTGGTGAGGCTGGCTGACCATGAGTTCGGGAGAGCATCGGGATCGCGGCATGCCGAACTGCTAATTCATTTAAGGCCTTCAATATCAACCGCAGTTGTGGGATCAATACATGATCACGCGCGCCTCGCAGCATCAGGCCATGCGAGGTGTTATTGATATCTTCCGAAGTGCATGCAAAATGAATGAATTCACTAGCCTTTACTAATTTTGGACGTTTAGCGACCTTTTCTTTTAACCAATACTCAACCGCCTTGACATCATGGTTGGTAATCGCCTCGATATCTTTGATACGCTGCGCATCTTCTTCTGAAAAATCACTCGCTAGTTTTAAGAGAAATACTTCGTCGGCTGTATCAATTTTCGGAATATTGGCTAACTTTGCTTCGCTAAGGGCCAAAAGCCACTGAATCTCGACCACAACCCGCTGTTGCATAAAAGCTGCTTCGGATAGCCAGGGACGCAGAGCATCCAATTTTTTTGCATAGCGGCCATCCAGCGGCGATAGCGCAGTTAAGGAAGTTAGCGTGGACAAGGGGTTCTCATGACAAAGTGATCAAAACTTGATTTTAATGGGTTTATGACTGATCGATGAGATTGTTATACTTCGCCCTTATGAAAATTATTGGATCATTAACCAGCCCCTTTGTTCGCAAAGTACGGATCGTCATGGCAGAAAAAAAGATTGATGCCGAACTGATTCTTGACAATGTATGGGATGCAGAGACCTCGATTGCACAATTTAATCCACTTAGCAAAGTTCCATGCTTACTCATGGACGATGGTGGGGCTATGTTTGATTCACGGGTCATCGCTGAATATATCGATACCTTAAGCCCTGTGGGTAAGCTAATCCCCGCCACTGGGCGAGAGCGTGCAGCGGTTAAAACATGGGAGGCATTAGCTGACGGAATAATTGATGCTGGCATTTTGGTGCGCCTTGAAAAAACTTTTCGGAGTGAAGGCGAGCAAAGTACAAAGTGGCTAGATCGCCAAATGCAGAAAGTGCACAAAGGCTTAGAGACTATGTCGAACAGCTTAGGCAACTCCAAATGGTGTCACGCAAACCAATTTAGTCTTGCGGATATTTCTTTAGGGTGTGCGCTTGGCTGGCTCGAATTACGCTTTCCTGAGCTTAACTGGAAAACACAATACCCAAACCTTGCAACGCATTTTGAGGAACTGTCAAACCGCGCCTCATTCAAACAAACTGCCCCGCCAGCACAGTAATCCTCAGCGAATAATTATCCCGCCGCCCAAGCAAACATCTCCTTGATAGAGGACGGCCGACTGACCTGGCGTCACTGCCCATTGGGCCGCTTCAAATTGCAATTCGAAGGAATCACCTTGTTCGGCAGTCATTGCACAGAGCGCATCCTCTTGTCGATAGCGGGTTTTTGCGCTGTATTGACCGAGCGGCGGCTCATGCCCAGCGATCCATGAGGCATCCATAGCTGCTAAGGTTTCGCTCAATAACCAAGGATGATCATGGCCTTGCGCCACATAGAGCGTGTTGTTGGTAAGGTCTTTGCGGGCCACGTACCAAGCATCGCCTGTTCCATCTTGGCTACCACCCAAACCAATACCCTTGCGTTGGCCTAGGGTAAAGAAAGCCAAGCCCATATGCTCGCCTAGTTGCTTACCATCCACACTCAGAATCGGACCTGGAGTTCTCGGTAAATAGCGGTTTAGAAATTCGCGAAATGGCCGCTCACCAATAAAACAAATCCCGGTTGAGTCTTTTTTGCGAGCATTGGGAAGGCCGATATCCGCTGCGATTTCACGAACCTCTTTTTTAGTGATCTCCCCAAGCGGAAATAAGACTTTGGATAATTGGGCTTGCGTTAAGCGATGCAAAAAATAACTTTGATCTTTGCTCAGATCCCGGGCTTTAAGTAATTGCACACGATCTGCATATCGCTCAACTCTGGCGTAGTGACCAGTCGCAATCAGGTCAGCTCCCAAATGCATCGCATGGTCTAAAAATGCCTTGAACTTAATCTCGGCATTGCACAACACATCAGGATTTGGTGTTCGACCCGCTGCGTACTCTCTCAAAAAATCAGCAAACACACGTTCACGATATTCTTTTGCGAAATTCACAGCCTCAACATCGATTCCTAAGAGATCCGCCACCGATACAACATCAATCCAATCCTGCCGTGCCGAACAATACTCATCCTGATCGTCGTCCTCCCA
>CANHDS010000027.1 GCA_947459465.1 Burkholderiaceae bacterium
AGTAGGCTCTGAGCATAGGTTGCAAAATATGAACCACAATATCACCGCAATCCACCAGAACCCATTCACCCGTCTCCAAGCCCTCGATCGAGATCACTTCCCCACCTTTTTCAAGAACCTTTTCCTTGACTGAGAGGGCTAAGGAACGAGTTTGACGATTACTGCTACCTGTTGCAATGATGACTCGATCAAAAAGTTCGCTGAGCTTGCTGCTGTCATAGACGCGAATATCTTGTGCTTTGACATCCTCGAGGGCGTCAATGATGGTGCGCTGTAGTTTTTTAATATCCATATGACTTTAGAGCTCATCTTACCTTGGATTGGTAGAGACCTTTTTCTAAAATAATGTTCCAGACCGATTGCGGTAACCATTGTTGAATGGCATCGGCGTTGGGGTGATGCGCCAGCAGAGGTCGAAGGCTACTGGATGCCAAGTCAATGGAAAGTTCCTCATCTAAATAAATGAGTCCGCAGGATTGTTGACAAAGTTCCTGAGCATGCGTGGTTTGATGATCTTGATAAAGAGCTAATAGAGGTGGGTGGTCCTGTAGTTGAATCGCAATCCGATAGGGTGGCCGACTCGCTACTGCTAAGTGGATGAAATGTATTAAGTCTCGCCAGTCATTCCAGGTGTAAAGCTGTAAAAAACTATCAGCGCCCATGAGCCAAATTAATGCCGTTTGATCGCCATAGAGCTGTCGCAGGGCTTTGGCGCTGTCGATCGTATAGCTGGGTCCAGCCCGATCAATTTCCATGGTACTGACTGTGACTCGAGTACTTAAACCAAGCTGTTGGAGCTCGATCTTTAGAACCTCAGCGGCTGCAAGTGTCATGGCATAGCGATCAACTGCTGGAGTGATGTGAGTACCTTTTTGCCATGGCTCACCACTAGGTAACCACATAAGCTCATCGAGCTTTAAACGTTTTGCAAAATGCGCAGCAAGATGAATGTGGCCCCAATGCGGTGGGTCAAATGTGCCCCCGAGGATACCGATGGTTTTATTCAAGAATGATTCGCCTTAAGCCTCAGTTAGCCAATCGCGTGGCTTGAGATAGCGCTCATAGAGGCGGGCTTCAGGAGTCCCTGGTTGGGGCTGCCAATTGTATTTCCAGGTGACAACGGGTGGCATGGACATGAGGATGGATTCCGAGCGCCCACCCGATTGAAGACCAAAGATGGTTCCTCGATCAAAGATCAGGTTGTATTCCACATAGCGCCCACGACGGTATTCCTGAAAATCCCGCTCTGCTTGGGTGTAAGGCTCTTGATAACGACGCTTGAGAATGGGTAAATACGCTTCAATGAACGCGTCTCCGACTGAACGCATCATGGCAAAACTTGTTTCAAATCCCAGTTCATTGAAATCGTCAAAGAAAATACCTCCAATGCCACGCGGCTCATCCCGATGCTTCAGATAAAAATACTCATCGCACCATTTCTTAAAGCGTGGATATAAATTGGCACCAAATGGATCCAAAGCATCTTTAGCCGTTTGATGAAAATGTTTACAGTCCTCATCAACCCCATAGTAGGGGGTTAGATCAAAGCCACCGCCAAACCACCAAACTGGATCTTGATTAGGGGCTTGCGCAATAAAGCAGCGCACATTCATGTGGGTGGTCGGTGCTTTAGGATTATGTGGATGAAACACTACGGAAACGCCCATCGCCTCAAAGGTGCGCCCCGCAATCTCTGGGCGATTTTGGGTGGCGGCTGGCGGTAGTTGATTACCACTTACATGCGAGAACCCGACACCCCCTTTTTCTAAGATGTTGCCATTTTCCAGAATGCAGGTGCGGCCTGACCCTTGTAATTTACTGTCCTTCGGTTTCTCCCAGGCATCTATGACAAACGGTTTACCATCCATCGCACTGGTTGCACTAGTGATCCGGTCTTGTAAGCCCAGCAAATAATCTTTAACGGCCTGAGTATCAATTGTTGCTGCCATTCAATTTCCTTAACTTGTCTTACCTTATTTTTACTTTAGGGCTCGAAAGCCAATATCACTGCGGTACTGCATTCCATCGAAATGAATTTGATCAATCGCAGAATACGCCTTTTGTTGCGCCCCTTTAACAGTATCTGCTAGACCAACCACACACAATACTCGGCCGCCCGAGGTGCGAAGCTCACCATCGTGGATTTTGGTGCCCGCATGAAAGGTTATTTGGTCATTCGTTTCTGCTGGGATCCCGGAAATTACATCGCCTGATTTGGGATTCTCTGGGTAGTTGGCAGCCGCCAATACCACCCCAAGCGCAATGCGTCGATCCCAACTCAACTCAACTTCATCAAGTTTGCCATCAATGGCTTTATCCAGAGCAGGTACTAAATCGCTGTCTAGGCGAGCCATAATCGGCTGGGTTTCAGGATCACCCATGCGGCAATTGAACTCTAAGGTTTTAATTTGACCATTGGGCTGGATCATGAGGCCAGCATAAAGAAAACCAGTGTATGGAATCCCATCAGCCCGCATTCCTTCCACCGTTGGTAAGATCACTTCTCGCATGGCACGCGCATGCACTTCAGGGGTCACTACTGGGGCTGGCGAGTAGGCGCCCATGCCACCAGTATTGGGGCCTTGGTCGCCATTGAGTAAACGCTTATGATCTTGGCTACTAGCCAGTGGTAAGACATTCTTGCCATCAACCAGCACAATAAAACTTGCTTCTTCACCGGTAATAAATTCTTCAATGACAACTCGTGCGCCTGCATGACCTAATTTGTTATCCGAGAGCATCATGTCAACTGCCATATGTGCTTCAGGCAAACTCATCGCAACCACCACCCCTTTGCCCGCAGCAAGACCGTCGGCCTTAATCACAATCGGCGCACCTTTTTGATCAATGTAGTCATGCGCAGCGACAGCACTCGTAAAGGTTTGGTAATCCGCCGTTGGAATGCCATGGCGTTTCATGAATGCCTTTGAGAAGTCTTTAGAGGACTCTAACTGTGCTGCTAACTGGGTTGGACCAAAAATACGCAAGCCCTGATTACGAAAGACATCAACAATTCCCGCAGCCAATGGCGCTTCAGGCCCGACCACTGTTAAACCAATCTGCTCACGTTTTGCAAATGCAGCAAGCTCTTCGAGGTCTGAGATCGGTAAATTTTCAATACCCGCATTTTTTTGATTAGCCGTGCCCCCATTGCCAGGAGCTACGAATACCTTTTGTACTTTTGGTGAGCGAGCCAACTTCCAAGCTAGTGCATGCTCCCGACCACCGGAGCCGATTAGTAAAATTTTCATAATGAACTTTCTCTTTACGTCTTAAAGATTGGCATTCGTATAAACCGCTTGGACATCATCTAAATTCTCGAGCGCATCTAATAGTTTTTGCATGGATTCCGCTTGCTCATCATTTAATTCAACATCGGTCGAAGGACGCATAGTGACCTCAGCCAATTCTGGTTTTAAACCGGCAGTTTCTAGGGCACTCCGAATCGTGGTGAACTCAAACGGATCGGTAATGACCTCGAGCGATCCATCATCATGAGTAATCACATCCTCCGCGCCTGCTTCAAGAGCTAGCTCGAGTAATTGCTCTTCATTCGTGCCAGGGGCAAATAGAAGCTGGCCGCAGTGTTTAAATAAGAAAGCGACTGAGCCCTCTGTACCCATATTGCCACCGTGCTTTGAAAAGGCATGGCGGACCTCGGCAACGGTGCGGGTGCGATTATCGGTCATGGAGTCCACAATTACAGCGGCTCCATTGATCCCGTAACCTTCATACCGAATCTCTTCATAGTCAACACCATCAGCCGCCCCCGTTCCGCGCGCAATCGCACGTTGCACATTGTCATTAGGCATATTGGCATCTTTGGCTTTGTCAATCGCTAGACGTAGACGAGGATTGGCGCTCAGATCACCCCCGCCCAAGCGAGCAGCAACGGTAATCTCTTTAATGAGCTTGGTCCAAACTTTGCCCCGCTTTTCGTCTTGGCGTCCTTTACGGTGTTGAATATTGGCCCATTTTGAATGACCCGCCATGGTGGCAATCCTTCTCTGATGAATAAATGAATTTCGACTTAGAAACGTAATTTTAGGCAAAATACGAGCTTGTCTTTAAAAATGACACCCCAAGCATCGATTTCGATGAAATTGGAACAAGAATATTCAGGAGAATAAATATGTCAGTCATTCATACCAAAGCGATTCGGATCGATGAAGTTGGACCACCCGAGGTCATGAAATACGTCGATGTTTCATTGGGTGAGCCCGGACCCGGAGAGGTTTTAATTACTCAAAAAGCATGTGGTTTGAACTATATTGATGTTTATTTTCGATCGGGCTACTACCCCCAACCATTACCAGGTGGCATTGGTATGGAAGCTTCGGGCGTGATTGAAAAAGTAGGCCCTGGTGTTACACACCTTAAGGTGGGCGATCGCGTAGCCTATGCAGGTAGACCAACGGGGGCTTATGCACAAGCTCGCATCATGCCCGCCGAGACTATTGTGCGGCTACCAGATGCGATCTCGTTTGAGACTGGTGCAGGCATGATGCTGCAAGGACTCACCGTGCAATATCTCTTAAACGATACCCATAAGGTGCAGCGTGGTGATACGGTTCTCTTTCATGCGATTGCTGGCGGTGTTGGTTTAATTGCATTGCAATGGTTAAAGGCAATTGGTGCCACTGTGATTGGTACGGTAGGCAGTCCTGAAAAGGCGGCACTTGCGAAGTCATACGGCTGTGATCATGTGATTGAATACCGCACCGAGGATTTTGTTACTCGCGTGAAAGAAATTACCAATGGTAAAGGCGTGGCGGTTGCCTACGATGCGGTCGGCAAAGATACCTTCATGAAAACCTTGGACTGTATTGCCCCACGTGGCATGGCGGTTAGCTTCGGCAATGCCTCTGGATCGATTCCACCGATCGATTTAGCAGTCCTGTCAAGCAAGGGATCATTGAAGTTAACACGACCCACTTTGATGACCTATGTGCATAATCGCTCACTGTTAGAGCCAATGGCAAAGGATTTATTTGATCGTGTGACTCAGGGGCAAATTAAGATTGAGATTAAGCAAAAATATCCATTGGCCGATGCGGTACAGGCGCATCGAGATCTTGAAGGACGTAAGACCACTGGCACAACGATCCTGATCCCTTAAGCAGTCGATTTGAGCACTTTGGGTGCGAGGCGATGAGATTGGTTAAAATCATCGCTTCGATCAATACCGTTCATGTTTAATATGAACGAATTAGCCTCGGTGATGGAATTGGTAGACGTGCCGGACTCAAAATCCGGTGCCGCAAGGCGTGTCGGTTCGAGTCCGACCCGAGGCACCATCAAATTTGATAATCGCTCGATTCGCTCGACATGGCTTGTTCCACAATTTTGCGCGTGAGCGTCGGTGAGAATAGCTCTATAAAGGTAAAGATAAACGAGCGCAGATAAGCACCTTGTTTAATGCCGATGTGTGTGACATTGGTGCCAAAGATGTGCCCTACTGAAATGGATTTCAGTTGCCGATCGCGTTCAGGATCAAAGGCCACACCCGCCACAATCCCAACGCCCATGCCATTCTCTACATAAGTTTTAATTACATCGGCATCGATCGCCTCCAAAATAATGTCAGGGGCGAGATTGCGCTGCGCAAATGCGGCATCGATTTTGCTACGACCAGAAAACGCTTTTGCATAGGTAATGAGTGGAAACTTGGTTAAAAGTTCCAGGGTAATGGACTCATGATTGAGTAAGGGGTGACCGGATGGGACAACCACCGCATGTTGCCATTGGTGACTGGGAAGCGCTAAGACCCCAGGTGTATTGGCAAGCCCTTCTGTAGCGATTGCCAGATCAGCACGATCTTCGAGCAACATTTGGGCAATCTGCGTGGGGTTTCCCTGCAACAGGCTAACGCGCACCTTCGGAAAGCGTTTTGTAAACTCGCTCAAGACCTTGGGCAAGGCATAACGGGCTTGGGTATGCGTCGTGGCAATCACAAAGCTACCTTGGTCTTGGTTGGCGTAATCATTTCCAACCCGTTTTAAGGTCTCGACTTCCTCTAATAAACGTTCAATTGAGATCAGGATGCGTTTGCCGGGTTCGGTTAAGGAGCGAATCCGCTTACCATGACGTCGAAAGATTTCAACACCCAACTCATCTTCGAGTTCAATGATCGCTTTTGAGACGCCTGGCTGGGAGGTAAAGAGTGCCTTCGCCGCTGCAGTCAAATTAAAGTTCTGACGAACTACCTCACGAACAAAACGTAGTTGATGAAGATTCATCCGAAAATATCCTTAGGCACGGGATACCCACTTTAGAGCAGCGATCGCTAAGAGTAAATAAAGCAATGGCGGGAAGATCGCCGTAAACATAGCGGGGAGTGCGCCTAATAAGCCGACACTGGAAAATAAGGTATTAAATAACTGAAAACTCATGCCCAGCATGATGCCACCAAATACTTTAATACCAACACTTCCGGCTCGAACCTTCATGAACGCAAAGGGTAGGGCAAGTGCGAGCATTACAAAAATAATAAATGGATAAACCACTTTTTTCCAAAAGGCAATTGCATGCCGCTGAGTATCTTGTTTGTTTTCTTGGAGATGCAAAATAAATTGGCCCAAACTGACGATTGACATTTTCTCGGGGCTTATTAGTAGAACATTTAGGATCTGCGGTGTAACCTGTGATTCCAAATTAAGCTTAGGAATCGTTTTGGTCTGAGCGGTGTAGACCGCATCTAAGGGATCGCTGCCACGTTTTTCAATAAATCGTGTTTCAGAAACATCATTGAGCTCCCAAACGCCCTTGTTATCAAAACGACCGGATGCAGCACTCCGAATGGAGAGAAGACGGTAGTTTGGATCAAATTCATACATTCGAATTTGTCGAATTTGATCGTCTTGATCAATCGAGCCGACGTTGACATACCGAACTCCAGCTTTAACGGGCTCCG
>CANHDS010000028.1 GCA_947459465.1 Burkholderiaceae bacterium
CCTAGTTGCTCACGTGATTCGTAATACGCTTGGGCAACTAAGCGCGACAGATTACGAATACGACCAATATAGGCAGCGCGCTCTGTCACCGAAATAGCCCCACGCGCATCAAGAAGATTAAATGTATGGGCTGCTTTTAAAACCATCTCATACGCAGGTAGAGCCAGTGATTGCTCCATTAGGCGCTTTGCTTCACTTTCGTAATGATTAAAGTTTACAAATAGAAAGTCTATATTGGAGTGCTCAAAGTTATAGCGCGATTGTTCCACTTCATTTTGGTGATACACATCACCATAGGTCACACCTTCAGTCCAGACGAGATCAAACACATTGGAGCAGTTCTGTAAGTACATCGCTAAGCGTTCAATCCCGTAGGTAATTTCTCCCAATACGGGTTTACAGTCTAAGCCACCCACTTGCTGAAAATAGGTAAATTGAGTTACTTCCATGCCATTGAGCCAAACTTCCCAGCCAAGCCCCCATGCACCCAACGTTGGGTTTTCCCAGTCGTCTTCAACAAAGCGAATATCGTTTTGCTTGAGGTCAAGTCCTAAAGTTTTTAAAGAGCCCAGATACAAATCCAAGATGTTGGCTGGCGCTGGTTTTAAAACGACCTGGTATTGATAGTAGTGTTGCAAGCGATTTGGGTTCTCACCATAACGACCATCCTTTGGGCGTCGCGAAGGCTGAACATAGGCTGCCTTCCATGGCTCCGGACCAATAGCTCGTAAAAACGTGGCCGTATGCGAGGTGCCAGCCCCAACCTCGAGATCGATGGGTTGTAACAGCGCACACCCTTGTTGATCCCAATAATCTTGAAGTTTGAGAATGATTTGTTGAAACGTTAGCATGCTACACAATGATTTTTTAGATAAGACCTTGATTTTACTCGGCAAACCAAGGAATCGTTAAAAAATCAGTTCGGTTGCGTTCTCCGCCAATAACCAATTCCTAGGGCAAAAATGACCCAGATCAAAATCGGCCAATTTCCCCAGATCACATAAGGCGTCCGACCTTCAAAGGCTTGCACACGAACGTCAAGCTCACCTTGAACAAATTGCTCAAGACTTGCTAAGACCCGTCCACGCTGATCAATCACCGCAGTGATTCCAGTATTAGTCGCTCGCAAACTGGGTAGGCCAGTTTCGAGAGAGCGTAATTGGGAGAGGCGTAGTTGCTGCATGGGGGCTTGTGATTGACCAAACCAGGCCAAGTTAGTAACGTTCACCAATAGATTGACTGGTTCTTGGCTATTACGAATTCGGGTGGCGATTTCGTTGCCAAAAATATCCTCGTAGCAGATCGAGATTGCGGCGTAGAGTGGACGGTCAGGATTGGAGCGAGGTCGAATAGAAAATGGCGCTTGATCAATCGATCCTCTAGCAAAGTCGCTCATGGGTACCTTAAATGCATCCACGAACCACTGAAAGCCTGGAGGAATAAATTCACCAAAGGGAACTAAGTGATGTTTGTCGTAATGATAGATGGGCCCTTGATTAGAAAACCCAGCCACTCGATTGGAATACTGAACCGCCTTATCGTTCTTTGCGATTTTGCCAATTAAGCCGAGCAATACCTGACTACCTGATTCATTCACAAACGCTTGAATACGTTCAATCGATTGATCCGGAATATCTGGTTCAGGCCATGGGAATGCAGTCTCCGGAACTATGATTAAATCTGCTGGGGCTTTAACAATTTGGTCATGATAAAAATGAATTTGCTTGAGAATTTCAGCCGGATTAAATTTGAGACTTTGTTCAAAGTTTCCCTGAATCAATCGTACCGAGATAGGCAAATCTTTGGGGCTAGTGAATGACCATAATCCTAAGATCTGGACGACTGCAATCATTCCCAGCACGCTAGTAATAGTTCTAAGCCGTAGTCGACTCAATTGCAAGGCAGCCCAGATCAATAAAAAAGTACAAGCCAAGCCACCAAAGTAGGGTGCGATATTCGCAAAGGGGCCATTTACTTGAGACTCAGCAAAACCCATCCATGGAAAGCCAGTAAATAGTTGTCCTCGCAAGTACTCAGTAAGCACCCAGGCTGCAGGAATTGCAAGGGATCGCCATACAGAGTGGTTAACCTGCTGACCGATGAGATTAGCAAATCCAAAATAGACTGCCATTAAACTGGCTAGGGCAAGAACAGCAAGGCTTGATAACCAGATTGCCATTCCACCGACATCGTGCAGGCTAATAAAAATCCACCAAAGAGCGGGTACAAAATAACCAAGACCTAGTAAAAATCCATCCTGAAAGGCTTGGCTGGCCTTGGGTTTGTTGTTTCGGCCTAACACATATAAAGCGTAAGCAAATAAAGCAATTTGAATATAGCCACTAAAGGGTAGCTCACTCGCAACCGCTAAGAGAACACCTAAAAAAAGTAGTAAGGCACTATGAATAATAGGATTGGCTTGAGGACTACTTTGCAATTACGTATTCGTAGCAGAAACGTTAGGATTTGCGATGCGGCGCATGAGAAGGATATGGACTTGACGGGGATCGGCACGTTGCACCTCAAATTCAAAACCATCAATACGGACCCGTTCACCAAATTTTGGTACGCGACCTAAATGTTGAATCACCAGTCCAGCCACTGTTTCTACATCTTCTGCTAGAAAGCTAGTTTTTAACTCTTCATTGAGCTGTTCCAGTTCAGTCATGCCCTTGATCCGATAATCACCATTTTTTAAGACAGTGATATTGTCCGATTCCTCATCGATGTCATACTCATCCTCAATGTCACCAACAATTTGCTCGATGACATCTTCAATCGTAATCATTCCGGCAACGCCGCTATATTCGTCAACCACAATGGCTAAATGATTGCGGTTATTACGAAAGTCTTTGAGTAAAACGCTTAAGCGTTTTGATTCAGGAATAAAAACAGCTGGTCGAAGCCAGTCGCGAATTTGAAAATCTTTTTCAGTGAAATGGCGCAAGAGATCTTTTGCCAGGAGAATACCGATGACTTGGTCCCGATGCCCTTCATAGACTGGAAAGCGAGAGTGACCTGTTTTAACGACATCGGCAATAATTTGTGCCAAGGGCGCATTGATATCAATCCAGTCAATTTGGGCGCGCGGCAAGAGCACATCGCGAGCAGATAGTTCTCCAACCTGAAAAACCCCTTCGATCATGGAAAGCGCATCGGCATCCATGAGCCCATCTGCTTGGGCTTCGCGAAGAGTCTCAATCAGCTCTTTACGCTGCGCTTTGGGATCAGAAGACTGGTCAGAAAAAAACGCACTGAGGCGGTCAATTAGGTTATTTGACATAAATTAGTAAACAGCATAAAACATTTTGATGACAGTTCAGCAAATGATTTATTTCCAGTAGGGATTGGGAAAGCCAAGTGATTGCAACAATTTGATCTCAAGTGCTTCCATTTTTTTTGTATCTTTTAAATTTTGATGGTCATAGCCTTTGGCATGTAAGCAACCATGAATCAGAAGATGAGCTAGGTGGGCGATTAGCGACTTTCGCTGCTCTTTAGCCTCTGTGCGCAGAATTGGTAAACACAAAACAATATCCGCTTCAATCGATTTTCCTTGGGTTGGGTAGGAAAAAGTGAGGACATTAGTTGGCTTATTAAATTCCCGAAAAAATAGATTGAGATCATGGGCCTCAGCTTTATTCACAAACCGAATAGTGATCATTGCCTTGCTTTGAAAACAGGCATTAGCCCATTTACGAATTTGCGACAAACTCGTAATACTCAAAACTTGGTTTTGCAGGGCTTGCGTAGCAAACTGGAGATCAAGGTTTAGGGTTTGGCTCATTAATGAATCTAAACTAAAGAATGAACAATTTCACCGCGTAGAGTGTGCTTTAGAACCTCGGTGACCTTAACCTCTAACATTTGCCCAATCCATTGATCGACTGCGCTTTGATCAGAATCACCCTCAGGAATTACGATATTGACCACACGATTGTTCTCAGTACGCCCTAGTAAATGTGCCTTATCTCTCGTTAAGCCCTCAATCAGGACGCGTTCATCATTACCTAACATTGCTTGACTGACCGTAAGCGCTTGAGAATCAATTTGCGCAATTAAACGCTGTAAGCGCTTTAACTTGATTTCGTAGGGGGTGTCATCTTCCAGATTGGCTGCAGGAGTCCCAGGCCGAGGACTAAAAATGAATGAGTAGCTGTTATCAAACTGAAGTTCGGTCACCATATCCATCAGTTTTTCAAAGTCAGCCTCGGTTTCCCCAGGAAAACCTACGATGAAATCACTCGAGAGGGAGAGATTAGGGCGTACTAGGCGCATCTTGCGAATAATGCTTTTGAACTCTAAACTGGTGTAACCCCGCTTCATGGCCGATAAAATTTTGTCCGAGGCATGCTGCACGGGTAGATGTAAATGACTGACTAATTGTGGGACTCTATCGTAAACATCAATAAGTCGTTGAGTAAATTCTTTGGGGTGGCTGGTGGTAAACCGAATGCGCTCGAGCCCTGGTATCTCTGACATGTATTCAAGCAGCAAGGCAAAATCAGCAATCTCAGAAGTCCGACCCATCACGCCACGATAGGCATTGACGTTTTGCCCTAACAGGGTGATCTCTTTTACGCCCTGCTCGGTCAGTCCCACAATTTCAGTGAGGACATCCTCAAAGGGGCGCGACACCTCTTCACCACGGGTGTACGGCACCACGCAGTAGCTACAGTATTTAGAGCAACCTTCCATGATGGAAACAAAGGCTGACCCTTTGGTCTGACGTGAGCGAGGTAAATGATCAAATTTTTCAATCTCTGGAAATGAGATGTCGACTTGCGATTGACCAGTAGCGAGTCGCTCATCAATCAATTTTGGCAAACGGTGAAGGGTTTGTGGGCCAAAGACGAAATCTACATGTGGGGCGCGATTGATAATCTGCTTACCTTCTTGGCTAGCTACGCAGCCGCCCACACCAATTAAGAGAGCAGGTTTTTGCTGTTTTAGCTCCCGCAAGCGCCCCAAATCAGAAAACACTTTTTCTTGGGCCTTTTCTCGGATCGAGCAGGTATTGAGCAAGATGACATCGGCATCCTCGATTTGATCCGTTTGGCTCATGCCTTGGGCAGAATGAAGAACATCGGCCATTTTTTCCGAGTCATACTCATTCATTTGGCAGCCAAATGTCTTGATGTAAAGCTTTTTCATACGCCGATCTCAGGTTTATAACTGGGGGCAAAGCACCTATTGTAGGCGATTCTTGAGTGTTTTTGCTCTTGAAATCAGTCGAGATGCCCCAATCTATAAAAAGTTCAAAAATAGGATCTTAAAGAGGACAAATAAAGGACGCTTACCGATGACAACAGTAAAAGAAACCCTTGGCTTTCAGGCCGAAGTAAAACAGCTTTTGCAGCTAATGATCCATTCCTTGTATTCGAATAAGGAAATCTTTTTACGAGAGCTTATTTCAAATGCGTCCGATGCGGCCGATAAGTTGCGGTTTGAGGCGATGACGCATCCCGACTGGTATGAGTCTGATCCAGAGCTAAAGATCAAAATTAGCTTTAATAAAGAAGCCCGAACAATCACCATTACCGATAATGGGATTGGTATGAGCCGAGATGAGGTGATCGCCAATCTTGGAACCATTGCGCGTTCAGGTACCAAGGAGTTCTTTACAAAACTCTCCGGCGATCAGCAAAAGGATGCCGCTTTGATTGGTCAGTTTGGTGTTGGCTTCTATTCAGCATTTATCGTAGCTGACAACATCATCGTGGAAACGCGACGTGCCGGCTTACCAGCATCTGAAGGGGTTCGTTGGGAATCCCAGGGCGCTGGAGAGTTCACCATTGAAACCATCAATCGTCCTGAGCGTGGCACCTCGATTACCTTGCATTTGCGCGAGGGCGAGGACGAGTTACTGTCCTCTTGGAAATTGAAATCGATCATTCGTAAATACTCTGATCACATTTCTTTACCAATCCAAATGAATAAAGAGGAATGGGACGAAGAAAAAAAAGAGCAGGTTACAAAAGATGAGTTTGAGACCATCAATCAAGCGACCGCCTTATGGGCTAGACCAAAGTCGGAAGTTACCGATGAACAATATAAAGAGTTCTATAAACACATTTCTCATGATTTTGAGGACCCTTTAATCTATTCGCATAACCGGGTTGAGGGGCGTAGTGAATTCACTCAACTCTTGTTTATTCCTAAGAAAGCCAATTTTGATCTATGGGATCGTAACAAGCGCAACGGCATCAAGCTCTACGTCAAGCGGGTTTTCATTATGGATGATGCTGAGCAGTTAATGCCGATGTATCTTCGCTTTGTCACGGGCGTGATTGACTCTGCGGATTTACCACTGAATGTCTCGCGCGAAATCTTACAAGAGTCGCGCGATGTCAAAACTATCCGTGAGAGCTCAACGAAGCGGGTTTTATCCATGCTAGAGGAATTGGCTAACAGTGAAGATACGGCCAAAAAAGAACAGTACGCTGCGTTTTGGAAGGAGTTTGGTCAGGTCCTCAAAGAGGGGATCGGAGAAGATGTCGGCAATCAAGAACGGATCGCAAAACTGGCTCGTTTTGCCAGCACACATACTGATTCGGTAGATCAAACTGTTGCGCTTGCGGATTACGTTGGTCGTATGAAGGATGGGCAAGATAAGATTTACTACGTCACTGGCGAGTCCTACACTGCTGCTAAAAATAGTCCGCACTTAGAGATCTTTAAGAAAAAAGGCGTTGAGGTTCTATTACTGTCCGATCGGGTCGATGAGTGGATGCTGTCCTATTTTCAGGAGTTTGATGGCAAACCATTGGTCTCGGTGGCTAAGGGCGGCCTCGATCTCGGGGCCTTAGCGGATGAAGCGGAAAAAAAGGAACAAAAAGAAACCGAAGAGCAATATAAGGACCTGATTGA
>CANHDS010000029.1 GCA_947459465.1 Burkholderiaceae bacterium
GTATTCTGAATATTCAATGACAGTCTTCGCTAGAACCGTGACGCTATCGGGATTCGTAAATTGCGAGATTCCGTGTCCCAAATTAAAGATATGGCCATCGAGCGGATGGAGATCTGGCCTCAACGCTGGGGCTTTAGCTAGACCATCTAAAATTTTCTTGGTTTGTGCCTCAATTTGTTCTGGGTTGGCAAACAAGGACAGCGGGTCAAGATTGCCTTGCAGTGCAACGCATTTATTTTTCTCAACCAGCTGTCTTCTTGCTTTTGCAACCGACATGGTCCAATCAAGCCCAATAACATCAGCTCCGGATTCTGCCATGTCATTAAGCCATAGTCCGCCGCCTTTGGTAAAAATAATAATCGGTACTTTTTGGCCATTTAGCTCTCGGGGAAGCTGATCAATAACATTCCTGATGCTTGCCAATGAAACATCTTGGTACCAGCCGTCGGGCAATAGTCCGCCCCATGTATCGAAAATCATCAGGGCCTGAGCGCCGCTCCGTAATTGCTCCGTCAGATAAGCTGCCACCGACTGGACGTTGATGTCTAAGATATGCTTGAGTAAATCCGGACGATTAAACATCATGGTCTTTGCATGACGAAAATCATCCGACCCTGAGCCATCGACCATATAACAGGCAAGGGTCCATGGGCTGCCTGAAAATCCAATCAATGGGACTCGTTGCATACCATCTTTGACCAAAGACTTCCGAATTTGTGCCACAGCATCGAAAACATATTGAAGTTGATGTAAATCTGCGGGCCTTAATTTTTTAACGTCCTCTTCAGTTCGAAGAGGGTGAGCAAAACTAGGGCCTTCACCAGCAGCAAACTGTAAACCAAGCCCCATTGCATCGGGTATGGTCAAAATATCAGAAAATAAAATAGCGGCATCTAGGGGATAACGATCCAAAGGTTGCAACGTAACCTCCGTTGCATAAGATGGATTTTTAGCAAGTCCTAAAAAACTGCCCGCCTTAGTGCGGGTTGCATTGTATTCAGGCAAATAACGGCCAGCCTGACGCATTAGCCATAAAGGGGTTCGATCCGTTTTTTGGCCCGAACACGCTTTTAGAAAGCGATCGTTTGCTAACAATTAAATTACTTCTTACGACGCAAACGTGCTATTGCAGCCAACTGTGCGGCTGCCATTGCAAATTCAGACTGGGCATAGGCAATATCAAAATCACCGGCACGATTTTTCATGGCCTCTTCGGCCCGCCTTTTTGCTTCAAGCGCCTTAGCCTCATCGAGGTCATGCCCACGAATTGCAGTGTCGGCCAAGACTGTTACGCAATCTGGTTGAACTTCTAGATAGCCACCTGCCACAAATACAAACTCTTCATCGCCATCAGCCTTTTCAATTCGTACTGAACCAGGCCGGATTCGTGTAATTAGGGGAGTATGGCCATGCAAAATTCCGAGCTCACCCGATTCTCCGGGCAAAGCCACAAACTTGGCCTCACCACTAAAAATCGACTGCTCCGCGCTTACCACATCGACGTGAATGGTTGCCATTACAGTTTCTTCGCTTTCTCAATGGCCTCATCGATCGAACCAACCATATAAAAAGCTTGCTCCGGTAAGTGGTCAAGCTCGCCACTGACAATCATCTTAAAGCCACGAATTGTTTCTTTCAGCGGGACATATTTTCCAGGTGATCCGGTGAAAACCTCAGCGACGTGGAAGGGCTGAGACAAGAAACGCTGGATCTTACGAGCACGGGCAACAGCCAGCTTATCTTCAGGTGAAAGCTCGTCCATACCCAAAATCGCAATAATGTCTCGCAATTCTTTATAGCGCTGCAAAGTCATTTGCACCCCTCGCGCAACCTCATAATGCTCAGTTCCTACTACCTGGGGATCAAGCTGTCGGCTAGTTGAATCCAAAGGATCAACGGCTGGGTAAATACCCAAGGCAGCGATGTCTCGGGATAAAACGACCGTGGAATCCAAATGCAAGAAGGTGGTCGCAGGCGATGGATCAGTTAAATCGTCTGCTGGAACATAAACAGCCTGAATCGACGTAATCGAACCTGTTTTTGTAGAAGTAATTCGTTCTTGGAGCTTTCCCATCTCCTCGGCCAAGGTGGGCTGGTACCCCACGGCGGATGGCATCCGGCCCAATAGAGCAGATACTTCGGTACCAGCAAGGGTGTAGCGATAAATATTGTCAACGAAGAACAAAATGTCACGGCCTTCATCGCGAAATGCCTCGGCCATCGTCAAACCAGTTAGCGCAACGCGTAAGCGGTTACCCGGGGGCTCATTCATCTGACCAAACACCATGGCGACTTTATCGATTACGTTTGACTCTTTCATCTCATGATAAAAGTCATTTCCTTCACGAGTGCGCTCACCGACCCCAGCAAACACCGATAAGCCGGAGTGTTGTTTGGCAATATTGTTGATGAGCTCCATCATGTTCACGGTTTTTCCAACCCCCGCACCGCCGAAGAGTCCAACCTTACCGCCTTTGGCAAAAGGACAAACTAGATCGATCACCTTAATGCCGGTCTCGAGCAAATCTACTGAAGGGGATAGCTCATCAAATTTTGGCGCAGATTGATGAATCGCGCGGCGCTCTTGCGTAGCAATTGGACCAGCATCATCAATCGGGCGGCCTAACACGTCCATAATGCGGCCCAAGGTTGCTGGCCCCACGGGCACTGAAATTCCAGCACCGGTTGCCTTCACCTCCATCCCGCGACGCAAGCCATCGCTGGCACCCATCGCAATGGCGCGGACCACGCCATCACCAATTTGCTGTTGCACTTCAAAGGTCAATCCTTTTTCTGCGAATGACGCTTCATTGCTATCTGCCAAAGTTAATGCGTCATAGATGTTAGGCATTTTGTCTCGGGGGAACTGAATATCCACCACTGCACCAATACACTGAACAATATTTCCGATGCTCATCACATTTCTCCGCTATTTAATCTTTAAAAATCTTCACTTAAACCGCCGCTGCGCCGCCGACAATCTCGGAAAGCTCTTTGGTAATTGCTGCTTGACGGGTCTTGTTATAAATCAACTGTAACTCGCCGATCACATTCTTTGCGTTGTCTGAGGCTGCTTTCATGGCAACCATTCTCGCTGACTGCTCTGAGGCCATATTCTCTGCCACCGCCTGATAAATCAAGGCCTCAATGTAACGCTTCAATAGACCGTTTAACACTGACTCAGCGTCAGGTTCGTAAATATAGTCCCAACCATGCCCAGAATTTGCTTCTTGGCCCAAATCATCAGCCTCAAGTGGCAAGAGCTTCTCTAAAACAGGCTCTTGTTTCATGGTGTTAATGAACCGGGTATAGGCTAAATACACAGCATCAACCTCGCCACGCTCAAATGCATCGAGTTGCGCAGTGATTGCCCCTATCAAGCTATCCATGTGTGGGGTGTCGCCCAACTGAACGGACTGAGACAAAAGCTTTCCTTTGGTTCGATTTAAAAACTGCAAACCCTTCGAACCGATTGCGGTGAACTCAACCGAAACATTCTTTTCACTAAATTCCTTCATTTGGTTAGTAACCAAACGCAGAACATTCGTATTTAAACCGCCACATAAGCCTTTATCGGTACTTACCAATATAAGGCCAGCATTCTTTAACTCGCGTACCGTCATGTAAATAGGACGATATTCTGGATTTGCTTTTGAAAGGTTGGCAGTGATTGTCCGAATTTTTTCTGAATAGGGTCTCGCTGAACGCATCCGCTCTTGAGCTCGTCGCATCTTCGAAGCGGCGACCATTTCCATCGCTTTAGTGATCTTGCGCGTATTTTGAACGCTCTTGATCTTTGTGCGTATTTCTTTTGTACCGGCCATGATTGCCTATCTCAAAAAGTGCCAGCGCGCTTGAAGTCTTCAATCGCGGAACGAAGAGCGGCTTCATCATCTTTGCTCAAATCTTTAGTGTCCTCAATGCGACCTACCAAATCAGCGTACTTTGACTTCAAATGCTCATGTAGTCCTTTTTCGAAAGGCAGCACCTGCTTGACTTCTAAGTCATCAAAGAAACCATTGTTGACAGCATACAAAGAGGCGGCCATTTGCCAAACCTGCATAGGCAAGTACTGAGGCTGTTTGAGCAATTCGGTTACCCGACGACCGCGCTCTAACTGCTTACGCGTTGCTTCATCAAGATCCGAAGCAAACTGTGCAAAAGCTGCTAATTCGCGATACTGCGCAAGGTCTGTACGGATTCCGCCCGATAATTTTTTAATGACTTTGGTCTGTGCTGCACCACCCACACGCGACACCGAAATGCCGGCATTAATTGCGGGGCGTACGCCTGCATTAAATAGATCGGTCTCAAGGAAAATCTGTCCATCAGTAATTGAAATTACATTGGTTGGCACGAATGCCGACACGTCACCTGCCTGAGTCTCAATGACGGGTAAGGCGGTTAATGATCCGGTTTTTCCTTTAACAGCACCGTTGGTAAATTTCTCGACATATTCTGCATTTACGCGAGCTGCGCGCTCTAACAGGCGGGAGTGCAAATAGAAAACGTCGCCAGGATATGCTTCGCGGCCCGGGGGGCGGCGCAACAACAGAGAAATTTGACGATAAGCAACCGCCTGCTTAGTTAAATCGTCATAAATAATGAGGGCATCTTCACCACGATCACGGAAATACTCTCCCATCGTACAGCCCGCATATGCCGACAAATACTGCATCGCAGCCGACTCAGAAGCACTTGCTGCCACCACGATGGTGTACTCCATTGCGCCAAGCTCAGTGAGCTTACGGACCACGTTTGCAATGGTCGATGCTTTTTGTCCAATCGCCACGTAAATACAATAAACCCCTTTGCCTTTTTGATTGATGATGGCATCGACAGCAACCGCAGTTTTACCGGTTTGACGATCTCCAATGATGAGCTCACGCTGACCACGACCAATAGGGACCATCGCATCAATCGCCTTTAAACCCGTTTGTACAGGCTGACTAACGGATTGACGCGCAATCACACCAGGAGCAACTTTTTCAATAAAGTCGGTCAACTTCGTATTGATTGGTCCCTTGCCATCAATAGGCTGGCCAAGAGCATTGACCACACGGCCCAGTAACTCTGGTCCAACAGGAACCTCAAGAATGCGGCCGGTACATTTCACGGCATCGCCTTCTTTAATGTGCGTATATTCGCCAAGTACCACGGCGCCCACGGAGTCACGCTCTAAGTTCAATGCCAAACCAATGGTATTGCCAGGAAACTCGAGCATCTCTCCTTGCATGACTCCAGATAAACCATAAATACGACAAATACCGTCGGTTACCGAAATCACGGTTCCCTGATTACGAATCTTTGAATCAACCCCTAATTCGTTAATTCGGCTTTTGATCAGTTCGCTGATCTCGGAAGGGTTTAGTTGCATCAATTACTCCTAGATATAAATCAAATATTCTTAATAAAGGCTAGCGTTAAGCAATCAACCGATCGTGCATTTGGCCAAGCTGCGCTTTTACAGAGCCGTCTAAAACCTCGTCGCCCACTTGCACGCGAATGCCACCAATTAAATCGGGATTGATCACAACCGTTGGGCGCAACTCTTTTCCACCGAACCGTTTTTTTAGAGCTGCAAGCAAATCATTCAGAGCGGCGCCCTCGACAGGGAATGCAGAGGTAATGATGGCTTCCGCAGCGCCCTCACTTTTATTCTTCATTGCCGTAAATTGCTTAGCAATTTCAGGCAATACAGCCAGGCGATGGTTATTTGCTAAGAGCTTAATAAAGCCCCTAACGGATTCGTCAGGCTTTGATTTCAGTAAGCCCTCAACCAGTTTAGCGAGATCATCGGAACCCAATTTTGGATTATTAGCAAGCGTTAATAATTCTTCGTTTTCCAAATACCTAGCAAGCTCATCGAGCTGGTTTGCCCATGGAGTCAAATCGGCTGGCTTAGCACTTGCAAACAAGGCTTCGGCATAAGGACGAGCAATGGTGGCAATATCAGCCATTTATAGTTCAGCCTTTAGTTGATCAAGCAATGCCGTATGCGCCTTGGGGTCGACCTCGCGTCGTAAGATTTGCTCGGCGCCCTTAACGGCCAATGTAGCAACTTGAGTACGAAGTTCGTCACGGGCCTTGCCAACCTGTTGCTCGGCGTCGGCCTTGGCCTGCGCAATAATTCGGGCGGCTTCTGCCTGAGCATTTGCTTTGATTTCCTCGGCAGCCAATTGAGCGCGCTTTTCAGCCTCTGCAACTCGCTGAATACTCTCCTGACGAGCAGAGGCCATTGCTTCTTCTGCCTTTTTCGTCGCATTATCAAGATCTAATTTTCCCCGCTCTGCGGCAGCAAGGCCTTCTGCCACTTTGGCAGCCCGCTCATCGAGCGCCTTCACCAATGGGGGCCATACAAAACGCGCCACGACCCACCATAAAACGAAGAATACGATCATTTGCGCGAATAGAGTCGCGTTTAAATTCACGATGTTCCTTTCAAAACCTGTTGCAGTAATGGATCTGGACGATCCACAACTAAATTACTTAATAACAGCAAGCAATGGATTGGCAAATGCGAACAACATTGCAACACCAACACCGATAAGGAAGGCTGCGTCGATCAAGCCAGCCAATAAGAACATTTTGGTTTGCAGCTCATTCATTAGCTCGGGTTGGCGGGCTGCGCCCTCAATGAACTTTCCACCCATCAGTCCAATACCCAAACAAGCGCCTAATGCGCCAAGACCAATGATCAGGCCAATACCGATTGCAGTAAGGCCTTGAATGTTTGCGAGAAATTCTTGCATGTTGCTAACTCCTAAAGTTTAAGTGTGTAAAAAATAAAAATTAATGGTGGCTATGTGCCTGACCAATGTAGACCAA
>CANHDS010000030.1 GCA_947459465.1 Burkholderiaceae bacterium
CTAAAACAATCGGATAGGAGATAATCGTAGTTTCAATAAATTGGCGAATATTAGAGGGTGAATCGATACCAATGCCGACAATTAGCATCTTTTTAGGGTCATATTCCCCTTGAACTTTATCTAGAGCGGGCATTTCCTCCACGCAGGGTGGGCACCAGGAGGCCCAAAAATTGACCACTAAGACCTTATTTTTCCAATCTTGGGTGGAAATGGGCTTTTGGTCTGGGGTAAACCACTCGCGGCCAAAAAGGGCTTTGACTGCATCTTGCGAGGCGGACTGTAGAGCAGTTCTGCGATTTGCGATAAACGCACCCGCCACAGCAGCAACAATGGCGACCCCGCTTGCAATTAGAAAATGACGACGGTTCATGACTCTCCTTAGCTAAAATCCACGCATGCATATTCATATCCTGGGCATTTGTGGCACCTTCATGGGTGGAATCGCGGCAATTGCCAGGCAGGCTGGTCACGAAGTAACTGGTTGCGATACTAATGTATATCCACCGATGAGTACCCAGTTGGAAGCCCAAGGTATTCAATTAATCGAAGGATACTCTCCCGATCAACTCCGTGAATTTAAATCGAAACCCGATTTATTTCTGATTGGGAACGTGGTGTCCAGAGGAAACCCCCTGCTCGAGGAGATTCTGAATCAGGGTTTGCCGTATACCTCGGGTCCTCAGTGGCTTGGCGAGCAAGTTTTATCGGGTAGGCATGTCTTGGCTGTTGCTGGAACACATGGTAAGACCACAACAACAGCCATGTTGACCTGGATTTTGGAGCGCAATCAACGTAAGCCTGGATATTTAATTGGTGGTGTGCCATTGAACTTTTCAGTGTCGGCACGCTTAGGTGATGGAAACTATTTTGTGATCGAGGCGGACGAATACGACACCGCCTTTTTTGATAAGCGCAGCAAGTTCGTACACTATCGGCCACGAACTGCGATTCTCAACAATCTTGAGTTTGATCATGCGGACATCTTCACTGACTTGGCTGCCATTGAAACCCAATTTCATCATTTAGTCCGAACTATTCCGCAATCTGGCTTGGTACTCGCGAATTCATCTGAGCAATCATTGGAGCGAGTGCTTGAGCGCGGATTGTGGTCTCCTTTGGAACGCTTTGGCCATAGAGATTGCGATTGGTCATTTGGGGATATACCGAATGCGGATGGCAAACACGGCTCTGATTTTGTAGTCCTTTATCAGGGTAAGAAATGCGCAGAGGTTCAATGGGCCAAGCATTCTGGAGTGATGGGCGTTCATAATCAACTCAATGCATTAGCAGCCATTGCGGCCGCTAACCATATTGGTATTACCCCAGAAGAATCGGCTCTCGCTTTGCCGGAGTTCAAAAATGTGAAGCGACGCTTAGAACTGATCGGTGAGAAGAATCGGATTTATGTATACGATGATTTTGCTCATCATCCAACGGCAATTGCCACTACGATTGATGGATTACGTAAACAAGTCGGTCAGGCACGAATTCTGGCAGTGCTAGAGCCGCGCTCTAACACCATGAAGCTTGGTGTCATGAAGTCTCAGCTCCCACAAAGTATGAAAGAAGCTGATTTGGTATTTGCCTACGGGGCGGTTAGTGGTAAAGATGCCTTAGGCTGGGATTTGCAGGAATCGATTGCACCACTTGGTTCAAAAGCAAAAAGCTTTCATGATCTTGGACGTTTAGTTGAAGCGGTATGCGGCGAAGCTAAACCTCATGATCATATTTTGGTGATGAGTAATGGCGGCTTTGGTGGTGTTCATCAAAAAATTCTGGCTCGTTTAGGGCACCTTAATACCTAGTTAGAGGAATTGGTATGCGTTTACGAAATAAAGTGGCACTTATTACTGGAGCAGCTAAAGGAATTGGTTTTGCAACTGCCAAACGGTTTGCCGAGGAGGGCGCCAAGGTCATGTTGGCCGATCTAAATGAAGCTGCGGTGATGGAGGCCGTTAGCCAACTTAAGCATGCTGAACCCTATGTGTTGAATGTTACCGATCGAGCCAGTATTCAGCGTGCGGTTGACGACATCATCGCCAAACATCAACGGATTGATATATTGATCAACAACGCTGGAATTACTCAAGATGCCCGCTTAGTGAAGATGACCGAAGAGCAATTTGATGCGGTGATTGATGTTAATCTGAAAGGCGTCTTTAATTGCACCCAATTGGTAGTTCCTTATATGTTGGAAGCAAAAAAAGGTGCCATCGTCAATGCCTCGAGTGTGGTCGGTATCTACGGTAATTTTGGTCAAACCAATTACTCTGCAACTAAATTTGGCGTGATTGGATTTACCAAAACCTGGGCCCGTGAGTTCGGACAAAAAGGGATTCGGGTAAATGCTGTATGCCCTGGATTTATTGCAACTGAGATGGTCAAGGCAATGCCTGAGAACATTTTGCAAAGTATTGAGCAGCGTTCGTGGATGTCGCGATTAGGTACCCCCGAGGAAATGGCAAATGTGTATTTGTTCCTAGCCAGTGATGAAGCCAGTTATGTCAATGGCGTAACCATTGAGGCAAGTGGCGGGATTTCGCTTTAATGCAATTACTGTATGAGGAAGGTGGTGAGCTGCGTATTGCCACCGTCTTATCGTCTACTGGGACTGGAGATACTCAGTCATGGCAGGCGAGCGCTCTATCAGGCAAGCATCTCAAGCTAAAAGCTAAGGAAGTATGGCAACAATTTGATGCTGCAAATCCCCAAGAGATTCTTGAGGAAGCTCAACGAATAGCCACTTCCATCGACTTGCAGTTCGTATGGGACTGTGCGCCTGATCAAGAATTTTCATTCCAGGCAATCGCTAAAGAGTATTTTGGAGATGCTGTCAGCGCGCCCCAATTGATTGGTATAGCGATTGCATTACAAGGAGCACCCGTTTACTTTCGACGTAAGGGGCGAGGGTTTTTTATGCGGGCCCCACTGGAGCAGTTGCAAGCCGGATTAGCAGCCATTGAACGCAAGCAAAGAGAGCTGTTACAACAAGAAGCATGGCAAGCGCAGCTCATGGAAGGACAGCTGCCAGATGCCCTACGCACGCAGGTGAATAGTTTTTTGTTTCGTCCAGATAAAAATAGTTTGGCATACAAAGCTTTTCATGGAGCCTGCGAGAAAACTGGCGAACACCCAGCACGTTTACTAATGCGCTGTGGTGCCTTGGACTCCCCATTGTCTTATCATCATGGCCAGTTTGTGCAAGCGCATTTTCCGAAAGGGACGGGTTTTGCAAGTGATTTTCAATTTACTCCCGAGGAATTTAAAGAGGCCATTGCTGGTCTGCCGACGGCGGGGGTTAAGGCTTTTTCGATTGATGATGCCAGCACAACTGAAATCGATGATGCCTTGTCATTAACGCCCATCGGTGATGGTCTTTATCGATTGGGCATACATATTGCGGCGCCTGGTTTGCTGATTCAGAAGGGCGATCGTTTTGATCAAGTCGCACGCGAGCGTATGTCGACGGTTTATTTCCCGGGCGACAAAATTACGATGTTGCCAGAGCAGTTTGTTGATTATTTTTCACTCGATGCTGGTTCGGCGCGTCCAGCCATTTCCTTGTATATTGAGATTGATGCTTTGGGTCATCGAACCCAAGCACCCCCGCAAAGTGCTCTTGAGTTAGTCCCCATTGAAACCAATCTACGGCTTGACGATTGGGAGTCTATCGTTGACGAGGCCTTCTTGGACCAAAAAAACTCATCATTGCCGCATCACGAAGCACTCGCTCGATTGTGGGTTTTGGCTCAGAATGAACATCAGAAACGTCAAGCGCAGCGCATCAAAGATGGCTTACGAGCCGAGGTTTTAGGTCAACCAGACCCTAGTACCCTAATCCGTGATTTCAATTTCAAGATCACTTCATAAACTAATGAACTTGCGATTGAGCCTCGTATTCGAGGTTCAATTTTGGATTCCATCGTGGCTGAGTGCATGATCCTGTGCAATCAAATTTGGGGACAAGCGCTGGCTGAGCATGGTTTACCAGCTTTATTTCGGACCCAAAAAGGCTGGGGAGCAATGCGCACGCGTATGCAGACTACACCTGGTCCTCATGAGGGTTTAGGTGTTGAGTGTTATGCCTGGTGTACATCACCCCTGCGCCGCTATGCAGATTTAGTGAATCAATGGCAATTGATTGCCATGATTCGTAGTGGCGTTACCGCCAAGATGACGGCTCCGTTTTCGCCAAAAGATTCAGAGATTATGGGGATTGCAGCGGATTTCGATACGGTGTATCTCCAGTATGGAGAGTATCAGTCACGTATGGAGCGCTATTGGTGCTTACGTTGGTTGGAGCAGGGTGGATTACCGTATTCAATTCATGCGCGTCACTTAAAAGAGGGCATGGCGCGTATTGAGATCATCCCCCTTCACTTGCCGATCCCTGAATTCGCTAGTCATCCGCGCATGACTCGCGCTAAGATCGAGATCATGGAGATTGATCTTTTGGACCTTTCGGCCAAAGCGCGTGTGCTCGAGCTTGAAACCAGCTCGAGTGAGACGAGCACTGAGGCAGAAGGAGATTTGCCAGAATGAGACTGGCGCTTCACCCGTTTGAGATGAGTCGGTCGATTAAGCCGCTATGGATCGCATTGGCTATCTCAATGCTAGTTCATCTTGCTCTATTGAGTCAGCGTTGGTTCAATGAACCCGAACCAGAGCGCCGCTTAAATACACCACTGAGTGTTGTATTAGTCAATGCATCGAGCCCTACGCCGCCCCAAAGAGCGCAGAAATTAGCGCAAGCTAATTTAGATGGTGGAGGTTTAACTATTCGAGAAGAGGCGAGTGCGACTCATCGCGCCCACTTGGGTCCCGATGCTAAGTTGGAAGAACTTGAGAAGCGTCAGAAACAATTGTTATCCAAGTTAGATGTCGAGAAAAAGCAGGCGACCGGATCGCGATCGGGTGAGGAATCAAAACAATTCTCTCAGACTAATGCATTGGAGGCTGAGCTCGCCAGACGACTCAGTCCCGAGGGGCGTCTGCCGCGTCGAGCGGTCCTAAGTGCTAGCAGCACTAAAACGGTTGTTTTTGCTTATTACTATGATGGAATGCGCCAAAAGATTGAATCCTATGGCAACACCTTTTTCCCTCGCGTTCAAGGGCGGCCGTTGTATGGTAGCTTGGTACTGACGGTGAGTGTTGATGCAGAGGGGCGGATTGCTAATAATGTCAAAGGCCGTGAGGGAATTGAAGTGAGTCGGTCCTCGGGCATTGCTGAGCTTGACCGTCAAGCGGTCGCCATTGTGCGTGCGGCTGCCCCATTCGGACCTTTTCCTAGTGAGATGCGTGCGCAAATTGATATTTTGGATTGGGTTTCAACATTTGAGTTCACGCGTGATTTGAAAGATCAGTCCGGTAATCGTTTTGAACTAAAAAACGGTTCTAAACCATGAACCACTATCCATTTCTGACTGAGCTTGAGCCAAGTCTTTTTTCTGAAAAAAATGCATATGCTGTGTTTGGCCATCCGATTGGGCATAGTAAGTCTCCTTTAATTCATGAGCAGTTCGCCTTACAAATGCAGCACGATATGAAGTATTTACGCATTCAACCGGCCCTTGATGATTTTGCGCAGATGCTTACTCAATTTTTTGTGCTGGGCGGTCAAGGTGCGAGTATTACGATTCCATTTAAGCTGGAAGCGTATGAGCTATGTCAGCAATTGAGTGCCCGTGCTCGGTTAGCGGGTGCTGTAAATACAGTCTGGCAAAAGGATGGGGTGCTCTGCGGAGATAACACCGATGGCGCCGGGTTGGTAGCCGATCTTATTTCTCAGGGAGTTGCCATTCATGAAGCGGATGTCTTAATTCTGGGCGCTGGCGGCGCGAGCCGCGGCATCCTCGAACCCTTGCTTACGCAAAAGCCCAAACGAATTTGGATTGCTAATCGCACCCCTCAAAAGGCCTACGAACTTGTATCGTTATTTCAGCCTTTGGCAAAAGAGTTTGGTATTGAGTTAGCGGCAAGTAGTACCGCTCAGTTAGAAACTGAGGCGACCGATACGTTCTCTCTCGTGATTAATGCGAGCGCAGCAGGCCTTGATGATCAAAGCCCTTTAAGTGCATTGGCAGCAGATCGTATTTTTGTTGCTGGTGGCTTTGCCTATGATTTGGTATACGGCAAGACTACAGTATTTATGGAACAAGCTTTACAGCGCGGTTGTCGCATCAGTGATGGTTTAGGAATGTTAGTGGAGCAAGCCGCTATTGCATTTAGTCAATGGCGCGGTGTGAATATTCAGAGCTTAAATACTCGGGCTGTTATCGCACAGCTGCGCTCCGCCTAATCATCATGTCATGGGTAATTTATTTCCTCAAATGCATGCTTTGGGGTGTAATTGGCTTGCAACTTTACTTTGTGGTTCAGATTAGTTTATGGGTATTCATTGATCCAAGCAGTACGGCGTTTCAGAGGGCTGAACGTTGGCGTATCTGTCACTGGAGTTTGACCTGTCCAATACAGCATCGTTGGGTTCCGTACGAGCAGATCAGCAATGATTTAAAGCGAGCGATCCTGGTGAGTGAAGATGATATTTTTTTTAAACATAGCGGCGTGCGTATCGAAGATATGCAAAAAGCGTGGGAGCGTAATCAAAAGGGGAGC